>JANYER010000061.1 GCA_025359825.1 Granulicella sp. | reverse complement strand
ATGATGCTCTTCGGCCCCTGGTTCCTCAGCCACTGGACCCACGGACACGTCCCACCGAGCCGCCGCCTGCTCTCCGTCCTGCTACTCGTGGTCGTCTTCTACTCACTCTGGTCCACCAGCTCCACCCTGATGACCTCGACCAACCAGCATCAACGTCTGGCCGCGTACTACATGCTGGCTACCAGTGTGACCTGTGTGCTCTGCTACTTCTCCGCCCACTGGTTCGGCCTGCTGGCCGCCGCTGCTTCGCTGCTGCTCTCCGAAGCCATCATGAACCTGTACGTCGTCCCGGCCTGCCTGGTCATCGCCCACGACACCCTACCGGCCTTCCTCGCCAGCATGCTCACCTACCCTACCGCGCTGCGCCCAGCCGCCCTGCTCGCCCGCCTTCGCCGCCCCCAAACGCCGACCCAAACGCCGACCAAGATGCCCGCTGAGACTCTGGCCACCGAGCTCTCCCAGACCGAGACCGGCGACTCCTCCACCCCCGCATAGGCGACCCAGCCTTCACTCTCTCCGGCCTGCAAGGTACAGTGGTGGAACGCTCACAACCGCATTGACCCTCGACTCAAGGAGCTGACGGACCCATGCCATCCCCCGCCCTCAGCTCCCAACCCACCACGACCGCCTACATTCCCACGCTGGACGGCTGGCGCACCATCGCCGTATTTGCAGTCATGCTTTGCCACGACAGCCTCCACCGCCTTGGCCCCCTGAGCACTGCATGGTTTCAGGATCACGGCCAGCTAGGCGTAGATATCTTCTTCAGCCTCAGCGGCCTTCTGATCTGCTCCCGCCTGCTCACGGAGGAAGACGCCCAGGGTTACCTCTCCCGCCGCAACTTCTACCTCCGCCGCGCCTTTCGGATCCTCCCGCCCGCCATTCTCTTCCTGGCAACGCTCCTGCTACTAAAAGCCATGGTGCACCTCCCCGTCGACCTGCCGGAGGTGATCGCCTCCCTCTTCTTCACCCGCAACTACACCTCCACCTTCACCCACTTCCAGACGCTTTACCCCCTCTATACCAGTCACTTCTGGTCGCTGGCCGTGGAGGAGCACTTCTACCTGTTGCTGCCCACTCTGCTTGTCGTCACACCCAAAAAGTACCGCGCGGCAGCCCTTCTAACCCTGGCCGCTGCAGTCAGCCTGCACCGCATCGTGCCAAATTCGTGGCTCAGCTTCCACACCGATATCCGCCTCGACGCTCTGCTGGTCCCCGCCGCCCTGGCGGTGCTGATCCGCACCTCCGTCTTCCGCCAGCGACTGTCCAACGTACTTCGCCATGCAGCGATTCTCCCGGCGATTCTGCTGCTGCTCATCACCACCGGCGAACTACCCCGAACCACCGGTTTGCTGGTCGCCTGGCTCACGCCCTTGCTGATCCTCGCTACCGTCCTTCACCCCCAAAGCTGGTTCAGCCGCCTGCTGGAGTCGGCCCCGCTCCGCTTCCTCGGTCGCATCTCCTACAGCCTCTATCTTTGGCAGCAATTCTTCCTGATCACCCACTTTGGTGCCAACACCGCCCGTCTGGGGCTCCTGCAGGCCTTTCCGCTCAACTGGGTCATGACCTTCACCTGCGCTCTGCTCAGCTTCTACCTGGTCGAGCGCCCCCTGATCCGTCTTGCGCACTGTTTAGCGCCCAACGTTCCCCAGAACCAGCTTGCAGGCGAACCCCAGGCTCAAATCCCCGCTTAAGAGTCCTTTTTGCCCCTCTAAGCGTCTAACAAACGTGATATTCTGTGATTCGCTGGGGACCTACGCCCTCGAATGCCCGCACCTTTTCTAAGGTTCCGGCTGGCCAACGCGGTCTTAACCGCTACCTGCTCCCCGCCCATTACGCAACAACCCAGGGAATAGTCCGCTTACCTACCAAGCTATCGCTATCGCGGGCCCCATTTTGACAAAAATTATTCGCAGGAGTGCGCATCGCCGTGGCTGAAGAAATTGACAAGTACGAAGACGACATTGAAAAGCTAATCGATACAGGCAAAGAAAAGGGCTATCTGACCTACGGAGAGGTGAACGACCTGCTCCCCGGTGACATCACCACGCCCGACGACCTGGACGATCTGCTGACCACCATCAACACCCAGGGAATCGACGTTGGCACCGAAGACCGCATGACCAGCCGCGACGCCTACGAGCCCGAGGCTGGCGAAGAGTCCGACGACGTCGAACTCGATCTCTCCCCCGGTACGCTCGAGAAGACCAACGACCCCGTCCGCATGTACCTCCGCGAGATGGGTACCGTTCCCCTGCTCACCCGCGAGGGCGAAGTCGAAATTGCCAAGCGCATCGAGCGCGGCCAGATCCGCGTCATGAAGGCCATCTCCCGTTCGCCAATCGTCATTCGCGAGATCGTCGGCCTGGGTGAAGACCTGCGCCGTGGCGTCCGCAACATCAAAGAAATCGTCATCTTCGATGAAGAAGAGCTGACCGAAGAGATCCTTCAGGCCCGTGTCCGTCACACTGCTGGCCGCATCGACATCATTCTGAAGCACCAGAAGAAGATCGTCGCACTGCAGGAGAAGCTCGACGCACCCGTCGGCAAGGATGCCAAGGCAAAGGCAAAGGACCAGCGCAAGCACCGCTGGCTCATCGGGCGCGAGCACGTCTACATCAACCGCATCATCCGCGAACTGAAGTACACCAACGGCGAGAAGAAGCGCCTGCTCGACAAGGTCAACAAGACCGTCGACGCCATGCGCACGCTGGAGCGGCAGATCAAGTCTCTCGAAGCCAAGCACGAGGCCTCGAAGTCCGAAGAGCTGCGCAAGGAGTACAAGCGGCAGCAGAAGAACTGCCGTACTGACCTCGAGCGCGTAGAAGCCGACGCCGGCATCTCCCTCGCCGACCTCAAGCGCACCCAGCGCGAGATGATCCAGGGCGATATGGACGCCGAGCGCGCCAAGCGTGAGCTCATCGAGGCCAACCTTCGCCTCGTCGTCTCCATCGCGAAGAAGTACACAAACCGCGGTCTTCAGTTCCTTGACCTCATCCAGGAGGGCAACATCGGCCTCATGAAGGCCGTCGATAAATTTGAGTACCGTCGCGGTTACAAATTCTCGACCTACGCCACCTGGTGGATTCGGCAGGCTATCACCCGCGCCATCGCGGACCAGGCCCGCACCATCCGCATCCCGGTGCACATGATCGAGACCATCAACAAGCTCATCCGTACCAGCCGTCAGTTGGTACAGGAGCTGGGCCGCGAAGCGTCCTCGGAAGAGATCGCACGCCGCATGGACATCCCTGTCGCGAAGGTCCGCAAGGTCCTCAAGATCGCGCAGGAGCCCATCTCGCTCGAGACCCCCATCGGAGAAGAGGAAGACTCGCACCTTGGAGACTTCATCGAAGACCGCATGGCCGTCAGCCCTTCCGACGCTGTCATCTCAGTCAACCTGAAGGAGTACACGTCGCAGGTGCTTCGTACTCTTACACCGCGCGAAGAGCGTGTCATCAAGATGCGCTTCGGTCTTGAAGATGGCTCCGAGCACACGCTTGAAGAGGTCGGCCAGTCCTTCCAGGTCACGCGGGAGCGTATTCGTCAGATTGAAGCCAAGGCGCTCCGAAAACTGCGCCACCCCACTCGCAGCCGGCATCTGCGAGAATATCTCGCATAAGCAAGTTCTCAAAGACAGGTTCCAGGTGTACCTGTCTTTTTTTTACATCCATCCGGTG
>JANYER010000056.1 GCA_025359825.1 Granulicella sp. | reverse complement strand
GTCGGGCTAGCGGGAGTTACAGGCGCTGTAGGAGCGACTGGGCCTGCGGGACCAGTGGGTGCGACTGGAGTAACGGGTGCTACTGGGATTGCCGGGTTGGCGTACCGCGGGGCGTATGGCTCGGGCGTGAACTATGGGTTGAATGATGCGGTGACGTTTGGCGGGAGCAGTTATATTTCGCTGGTTGCCGGGAATGTTGGGAGCACGCCGGGGTTGAGTCCGGGGGTGTGGGGGGTGCTGGCGGCGCAAGGTGGTGTGGGGCCTGCGGGCGCTACCGGGGCTGCGGGTGCGGTTGGGCCGGCGGGGTCGACGGGAGCGGCGGGGGTTGCGGGGGTGCAAGGGGTGGCGGGTGCTCCGGGCGTGGTGTGGCGTGGGGTTTGGAGTGGGGGGACTTCGTATGGGGTGGGGGATGGGGTGTCGTTTGGGGGAACTAGCTACCTTGCGACGGCGAGTGCGGCGGGGTTGCAGCCTGATCTGTATCCGGCGGCTTGGGGGATCTTGGCGGCGCGGGGTGGTGCGGGTTCTACGGGGCCAGCGGGAGTGGCGGCTACGGTGACGGTGGGGACGGTGACGACGGGATTGGCCGGCACGCAGGCTGCGGTGACGAATACCGGGACGGCAGGTGCTGCGATGCTGAACTTTATGATTCCGCAGGGGACGGCTGGGACGAATGGTTCTGGTGGTGGTGGTGGGGCGAGTGCCAGTACGTTTCTCTCGATGTATCACGCGGTGTCGTTTGCTACGAGCTTCTACTCGGTGAACTCACCGACGGCGAGTGCGAGTGAGGGGGCGGCGGTGTTAACGTGGGTGCCGGCGGCTTGTACGGCTACTTCGCTGACGGTGTTCTCGCAGCAATCAAATGCGGTGACGGTTACGCTGCGGACTGGGGTGCCGGGGGGGATGGCGGATACTCCGCTGGCTTGCGTGGCGGCTTCGGGTGGGTCGTGTACGGTGACGGGAAGTGTGGCGGTGGCGGCGGGGAGTTTTGTGAGTCTGAGTGTGGCGGGAGCGAGTGGGACTCCGGCTGGGGTTTGGACTGCTGTGGGGTGTAACTAAGTCATCACCCCCCCCACCCGCCATTATTTGCTCAAAGTCTTCCAACGATGAGAGTTAGGTCTGGACTTCCGGTTGCGGAGACGCTGCGTAAGGGTGGGAGTCTGCCGGGGTGCGGAAGGTGAGGGGTGTTTTTGAGGGGTGATTTTGTCAAGTTTTCAAGGGCAGTAGAAGGAATCGCACTCAAACTGTCGCTCTACCTCTTCAAGCCGTGCTGTGTGATGTAAGGTGAAGCTGATTCAAAGGAATGGGCGAGGGCGGCGATGCAATCAAAAAAGGTTAGGGGCTGGCTGGATTAGCGCTGGGAACGTTCAAGGAGAATTGGCTTTGCGCAAAAAGGTACAAGTAAGGTTGCTGGTGGGCTTGATCCTGATGTTGACGAATGCCCCCCATGTTCCAGCCCAGGTAACAGTTGTCCATGATGAGAGCTATAAGCCACACCTAGCTTTCGACGTAGCTTCCATCCGAGAAGAGCGGGAACAAGACGGAAGCTCTATCCATAATCCAAGCAAAAGCAGTGTCTGGATCGCTCACGGCCTTACCGTATGGGGCCTTATTTTATCGGCGTACAACATTGATGCCACTCATCCACTAACGGGTCTGCCGGCTTGGGGCAACACCACCCGATACGATGTATCCGCTAAATCTGATGATGCGACCGAGGCACTACTCGCCAAGCTTAGTACTGCTGATTTCGATGCAGAGAAACGCTATATGTTGCAGTCACTTCTCGCAGAGCGCTTCCACCTCAAGATTCACTCAGAACGAAGAATGTCTGTCATTTATGAATTGCTGACCACTGCACGCACAGCGAAGTTGATGACGTCTGTTAGTGAAGATGTGGGCAAGACCGTGAGCACGTGTGGTCCTCATTACACCCCGATGAGAGGGACGGAGGTTGATTCGAAGGGATGCCCATTTTCCATTTTTCTTAGTTCGCTGCGACAAAGCATTAATGCTGATGTTTTTGATAAATCTGGCATGACAGGCCCGTATGCATATCACTTGATGTGGGGTCCTCCGCCCGACGTGAACAAAGGGGAAGGGGACTGGTATCCGAGCCTGGTGAACGCGGTTGGCGAGCAGCTTGGCTTAGAACTCAAAAAGGCTAAAGGTTTGTCTACATTTTGGGTTGTCGATTCTGTGGAACAGCCAACACCTAATTGATGTTCGCGTATTCTAGTGGCGATTCGTAATTGAGTTTGGGAGCGTTGCCTGTGCGCGTGATTCGATTTGTGGTGCCGATGATTGGGTTGGCTTTGGGATTTGGGGTACAGGCGCAGGCCTTGCAGGTTGCTACTGACAGTCCGGCACAGAAGATGGCGGAGTCCATCATGAAGGAGTGGCCGGCGGGGGTGGTGGCGACGGAGAATAATCCCGGCAAGTGGGCGTATGAGGAGGGTGTGCTGCTGGATGGGTTGGCGGCGCAGTGGCATGTGGGGGCGGATGGGCGGGAGTTCAAGTACATTCAGGCGGCGGTGGACAAATATGTCACCAAGGATGGGGCGATCCTGGGATACCCGGTGGACGCGCATTCGCTGGATAACGTGGAGATGGGTCGCGCGGTGATGCTGGTGTACCGGGTGACGCAGCAGGAGCGGTATTACAAGGCAGCGAAATTTATCCATGACCAGTTGGCGGTGCAGCCGCGGACGGCGAGTGGCGGGTTCTGGCATAAGCAGATCTATCCGAACCAGATGTGGCTGGATGGGGCGTACATGGCGGGGCCGTTTCGTGCAATGTATGCGGCGACGTTCCAGGAGCCGGGAGACTTCGACGATATTGCGAAGGACCTGCTGCTGATGGATACGAAGATGCGCGACGCGAAGACGGGTCTGCTACGGCATGGATGGGACGAGTCGAAAGCGATGCCGTGGGCGGACAAGACGACGGGTTTGAGCGCGGAGGTATGGGCGCGGGCGATGGGTTGGTACTGCGTGGCGCTGGTAGATGTTCTGGACTCAATGCCGGTGGACCATCCGAAGCGGGCTGAGTTGATCAAGGTGCTGCAGCGGCAGATGGCGAATGTGATTGCGCAGCAAGATCCAGAGTTTCGTCTGTGGTGGCAGGTGATGGATCGCGGCACAAAATTTCCAACTATGACCGCTCATTCTGGCGGAATCTTGAAAAGTGAGATCAAACCTGCGGCTGCGGGTAATTTTCCTGAAGCCTCAGCCAGCGCAATGTTTGTCTATGCTCTGGCCAAGGGAGTACGAATGGGCTACCTGCCATCCATGTTTATGGGAAATGCGCGCGTTGGGTGGGAGGGAATCCAGAAGAAGTTTGTTACGACCGATGCGGACGGCAAGGTGACGCTGCATGGGACGGTGAAGGTGGGCGGGTTGGGTGGCACTCCGTATCGCAGTGGGACGTATGAGTACTACGTGGGTGAGAAGACGATCAATCAGGATGCGAAGGGTATCGGCGCGTATCTGCTGGCGGGGTCTGAGATGGAGCAGGCTGCGACCACTACGATGGCGCGTGGCAAGGTGGTGATGGTAGATGCGTGGTTCAACTCGCAGATTCGGAAGAATGCTGCTGGTCAGACGGAGTTATTTCACTACAAGTGGGACGACGAGACGAACAACGGATTCTCGTTTGTGGGACGGGCGTTCCAGCAGTATGGAGCGATATTGGAGTCGGAGCCGCTGTCTCCGGGGACGGCTGCGGGCGCGGCGAAGCTGAAGGAGGCGAAGGTCTTCATCATGGTGTCGCCGGATATCCCGAGCAAGAACCCGAAGCCGAACTATATGGACAAGGCGAGTGGCGACGCGATTGAGGCGTGGGTGAAGGCGGGTGGTGTACTGCTAATTCTGCAGAACGATGGGCCGAACGCGGAGTTCGAACACTTCAATACGCTGACGGACCGGTTCGGGCTGCACTTCAACCCGGTGCTGCGGAACCATGTGGTGGGGAATGATTTTCCTGCGGGGACGTTGATGATTCCTGCTGGTACTGGGGTGTTTGCTTCGGCGCATAAGGCTTATTTGAAGGACACTTCGACGATTACGGTCTCCGGGCCGGCGAAGGCAGTGGTGATGGCTTCCACTGCGCCGACGAGTGACGTGATGATTGCGGTGGCGAAGGTGGGGAAGGGCACGGTGTTTGGGGTGACGGACCCGTGGCTGTACAACGAGTATGTGGACCGGCGGAATAATTTGCCGTTGGATTTTGATGGGTTTGCGGCAGCGGTGGATTTGGCGGGGTGGGCTTTGCGGCAGGTTCATTAAGGTTTGTTTGTTCTTCCCCGAGGTTGGCAGGTGGGAATGAAAAGTACCCAGGTCTAAAGCCCGCTTTTGTGGTGGGTTTTATCCCCAGGGCTAAAGCCCTGGGCTTCCACCTATTCTTGCTTTGCACGAAGGGCTTGGATATTTGTTGTTGGGGTAGAAGTCATGGACGGTCGTGCTTTGGTGATGCTCTCATCCGCGTCGATGAATGGGGCTTCTGGAGTTGATGATGCTCTCTTCCGGAGAGTTTTGCTTCCCCCCCATCGCGCGATCAGGCGCGCTCAGGATGGGGCACCCGGAGGTTTGGTGAGTGGGTTAGGAGAACGGTCGGGCTTTCGCTCGATGCCCACCCATCAAAGTCGATGAATGGGGCACCCGGTAACTGAATCAGTTCTTCAGTTTTGGAATGATGACAGTTCTTCAGTTAAGGCTTGGTGGGGAAGATGGATTCGCGGAGCTTGGTGGTGAGGGCGATGAAGGTTTCGGACTGGATGGGGTCGCCGGAGCGGAAGAGCTGCTCGATCTTGCTGGCGGCGGCTGATCCGTCGTGGTAGCCGTACATGCCGAGGGAGCCGGCGAACTTGTGGGAGATGGCGATGGCTTCGTCGTGGTCGGCCTTGGAGAGGGGCGCGACGGAGGCGGCGGCGATGCGGTCGAGGATATCCAGGCGTTCGCGGAGGGTGGGGAGGTGACGCTGCCAGAGGTCAGCGATGAGGGCGGCGGTTTCGGCTGCTGCTTCTTGGGTCATTTGTTTCATTCCAGTTAAGATCGGCAGATTTGGTGGAAAGTTGTCTGCTGATTGCGAGGATGTTAATTAAGACGGTTCAATTTTGGGTCAGCTGCTTTCAGGATCGCTCTCCCGCGCAATGCGGTCGCTACAAAAGCGATATCGAGTCAGTATCGAGAACGGAAATGAAGCAGTGCTGCTTAGAGAAGGTCTGCTTACGTCTCCGGCATTCCCTCAGCGGCTAAAGCCGGGCTGTATACACGAACTTTGCGGCGGGACTAAAGTCCCGCCCTCTCAAAACAAAGAGAAAAATTATGAGTCTTTCCAGCCAGCAGAGAGAAAATTATTAATCTTTCCAGCCGAGGGCGTCGGAGATTTGCTGGGCCAGGGTCAGCGGGTCAAACGGTTTGAAGAGGACAGCGCTGACACCGAGGTTGGCGAAGCGTCGCTGATCGACTCCCTGAACCTTGGCGGTGAGGAGCAGTACGGGGATACCGACTACGTCCGGATTCTGTTGCATAAGGCCGAAGGTGGTGGGCCCGTCTATCTCTGGCATCATGACGTCCATCAGGATGGCATCGGGTTTGTGGGTTGCCGCGATGAGAATTCCTTCGGCTCCGGAGCTGGCGGTGAGGATATCCCAGCCGGCGATGGCCTCGAGCGACAGAGCCGCTACTTCGCGAATGTCATCTTCGTCGTCGATTATTAAAATGCGTCGCATGAGCGTTGCAATTCTCTCATGCTACGGGTGGGTTGGGGGTGACTGAAGAGGGTCGCGTGATCCCGGGTTCAGGTCAGGCCTTGAATCATGAGGCGTTGGCTAGTTCGGCGAGCTTGTTGGAGCGCAGGTTGTGGACCATGGAGAGGACGAGGGCCTCGACCTCCTGGGGCTGAACCTTTGCCTTGATGAGGAATTCGGTGGGGCCCAGGCGAAGCTTTGCCATGTCGGCCTCGGAGATCTCGCGACCGGAGTAGACGACCAGCGGCAGAGTATTCATGGTGGGCTGGCTGCGGAGCCACTCTACGAGGGAGAAGCCGTCGCCATCAGGGAGGGTGAGGTCCAGGATGAGCAGGTCTGGCCGGCGGGTGATGCACTGGCGGATGGCCTGCTGGCGGGAGGCTGCGTGTTCTACGTAGACGGCGGCGTCGCGGAAGCTAGAGATGATGACGGAGGCGAGGTCCTCATCGTCCTCGACGAGGAGGATGTGGGCCGGGCCTTCGCCGGCGTGCAGGACGCGACCGAGCTCGGCGAAGAGCAGGCTCTCGTTGAAGGGCTTCTGGACCCAGCCCTGCGCGTCGCCGGTGAGCTGAGGACGGAGGGTGGAGGAGAGCACGGAGAGGATGACGACCGGGATATTGGCGGTGACCGGGTTGTTGCGGAGACGCTGCAGGGTCTCCCAGCCGCTGAGTCCGGGCATGTAGAGGTCGAGCAGAATGGCCTCGATGTGGTGCTGCGTGGCGAGGACCAGGGCCTCATCGCCAGAGGCCGCCTCGATGACGGTGTATCCCTGACGGGAGAGGTGATGGTTGACGATGGTGCGGATGCCCTCATCGTCGTCACAGACGAGGATGGCACCTTCGCCGCGGGGCAGGGAGGGGAGTTGCTCGGTAAGTGCGTCGGAGGAGCGGACTGTGCGTGGGAGCATAACGTTTAGGGTCGTTCCTATGGTTAGGTTTCGCTGGGCCCAGATGGAGCCAGAGTGCTGCTGAACGATGCTGCGGCAGATGGCGAGACCGAGACCCGTGCCGCCCTTCTGGCGGGAGTCTGAGGGTTCGACCTGCTGGAAACGGTCGAAGATGGAGTCGAGCTGATCGACGGGAATGCCGCGGCCTTCATCGGAGACCTTGAAGAGGATGGAGTCGGCGGTGGCTTCGGTGTGGATGCGGACGGTCGAAGCCTGGGGGGAGAACTTGATGGCGTTGGAGAGCAGGTTGGTGAGAACTTGAAGGATACGGTCGGAGTCGCCATCGAAGAAGAGGGCCTCTGCGGCTGCTTCCTGCGAGGAGGTGAGGGGGGCGAGCTCGAGGTGGACGGTGCTGGCTTCGGCGAGGCCGGTCATGGACTCGATGGCCTGCAGGGAGAGCTCGCGGAGGGAGCAACGGCGGATCTGGAGGGGGGCGCGGCCGGACTCCATACGCTCGAGGTCGAGGATGTCGTTGATGAGGCGGATGAGGCGGTCGGTGTTGGTGACGGCGATGCGGAGGAGGTTCTGGGCCTTGGCGTCGACGTCGCCGATGAGGCCGGAGGTGAGCAGGCCGAGGGCTCCGCGGATGCTGGTGAGCGGGGTGCGAAGCTCATGCGAGACGGTGGAGATGAACTCATCTTTAAGGGTGTCGAGCTCGGAGCGCTGGGTGAGCTGGATCTTGTGCTGATGCTGCTCTTCGCGGGCGTAGGTCAGCTGTTGCGCGAGCTCTCGGATGGAACGCTGGGCACGCATAAATGCGAAGAGTAGAACTCCGCAGGTGCTCAAGAGAGAGAGGTAGCAAAGGATCGGAAGGATGTGCATATTTGGCCGGTAACCTAAAGAGAACTTTCTGGACTGCCCAAAGCTTATGTAACTGCTGACCCACTTTATGTTGCATGTGTGGGAAGGGTGCCCTGGGCATTGAAGTGAAGCAAATAGGGCAGTCGGGACGTCTTTGGCTGGCTGTGGAATCGAACTGTCCGGCCGGGTGGAGCAAATGGATTTCTACTAACTGGCCTTGAGGATGACAGAATTTGTATTCGAGCGGGAATAACACGTTAGGGGGTTATCAGTAGAGGCAATAGCGAACCAGTAGATATGGCTGGGGTTAAGGGTTGATTGGGCGAAATAGATAAGGCTAAAAAAAGAGCCATCCCGGGGTGGGATGACTCTTTCGTTGGATGCGGCTGGTGGTTGGAGTGCATGGGCTTATACGGTGGCGGTCTCTGGGACCTTGTCGAGAATCTCAGCCCAGTTCTTGCCAGTGCGGGCGGCGTGGGCCTTCTTGTGGAGGGCGTAGCCGGTGATGAGGGGCAGGGCGAGGGTGGCTTCGGAGAAGACCATCTGTTCGTAGGTGAGGTCGACCTTGCCCCAGGAGCTGGCTTCCTTGAGGGTGGAGCCGGAGAGGGCGCCGTCGCGGGCGTCGGCTACGGTGATCTGGATGGCGTATTTATGCATGGAGGCTTCGACACCGAGGATGTCGGCGGCTACGACGATGTCCTGCGCGAAGTTCTTGGGGACTCCGCCGCCGATCATGAGGAGCCCGGTGGTGGGGTTGGCGATCTTAAGTTGGGTGATCTCGTAGAAGTCTGCGGCGGAGTCGATGGAGACCATGGGCTTTGCTGGAACAGAGGTGCGACGGGCGTGCTGGTGGGCGACGAGGCCGAAGCCGGCGGAGCAGTCGGAGAAGGCGGGGCAGAAGATGGGGACGTTCTTCTCGTAGGCGGCGAGGATGATGGAGTCGCGGCCGCCGTCCTGCGGGGTCTTTTTATTGTCCACGAGGTATTTGCCCATCGCCTGGATGAACTCGCGGGAGGAGTGGGGCCGGGTGGGGAGTGAGTTGGTGATCTGGTGGGTGGCTTCGTCGCAGATGCGGAGCTCTTCTTCGTCGATGAAGGTGTCGTAGATGCGATCGATCATGAGTTCGCGAAGGTCGGCGTCTCCTGCTCCGTACTTGTACTCGTCGCCGGCGATGTAGTGGTTGAATCCGAGGGACTCGAAGAAGTCCTGATCGACGATGTTTGCGCCGGTGGAGACGATGGCGTCGACCATGTTGTTGCGGACGAGGTCGACGAAGATCTTCTGGAGGCCGGCGGAGATGAGGGAGCCGGCAAGGCAGAGGATGACGCCGCAGTCGGTGTCGCGGAGCATCATGTCGTAGATGCTGGCGGCGCGGGCGGTGTCACGCGCGGAGTAGGCCATGTGGGACATGGCATCGACCAGAGGGACGACGTTGTGCTGGGTGATGTCGAGGTGCTGGATGGGGCGGGCGAGTAGTTCTTTTTTGGTAGGCATGATTGTTCCTTAGAGTCTGTCTTCAGGATAACAACTTTGGGTGGAGATTCCGTGTAGCGGGCGTGAATTCCCGTGTTTCTGTTCGATGCGCAAGGGAGGTACTCCTACCCCCCCTTACCAGGACCCCGATGTACTGCATGTATGGAGCACCCGGATTGTGGGGTAAATGGTTCGAACGGTATGGGTGATGTCGATGGTTTCGGGGTTCTTCGACTTCGCTCAGAATGACGGATTTGGGGAAGGGGAGGAGGTATCGTGCTTTGCACGATGCCCACTCATGCGATGAGACTGTCAAGTTCCAGTACATCCTTTACAGATCGTTATCAGGACATCCTTTACAGTGTGGTGTTCAGCGGGGAGCGTTCCACTGCAGTGGAACGCTCCCCGCTGAGATCGATTTCCTGCATGAGGGTTCGGCAGAAGTAGATCA
>JANYER010000050.1 GCA_025359825.1 Granulicella sp. | reverse complement strand
TTTAGATCCGAGGACGGCACCGACGTTTCCGATGGCGGCGCTGACGGCGATGGGCGATACGCAGCTGCGGAAGAATGTTCGTCATGCGACGGACGTGATCCAGGCGAAGCGGGCTCGGGTGGTGAACGAGATGCCGGACTGGCAGGAGCTGCGTGAGGCTGGCAAGCAGATTCGTCAGCACACGATGGAGCACCTGGACTACTACCTGGAAGAGTTTGAGAAGAACTGCACGGCGGCGGGTGGAGTGGTGCATTGGGCGCGCGATGCGGCTGAGGCTCGGCAGATTATTGTGACGCTGGTGAAGGGCCTGGGTGCGACGGAGGTCATCAAGATCAAGTCGATGACGACCGAGGAGATCCAGTTGAATACGGCGCTGGAGGCTGCGGGCGTTCATGCGTACGAGACGGATCTGGCGGAGCTGATTATTCAGTTGGGGCAGGACCAGCCTTCGCATATTGTGGTTCCGGCGTTGCATAAGAATCGGCAGCAGATTCGGGAGATCTTCAAGCGAGAGATGAATCTGCCGGACCTGGGTGAGAGTCCGCAGGATTTGGCGGATGCGGCGCGGACGTTTCTGCGGGAGAAGTTTCTGCGGGTGACGACGGGGGTAAGTGGAGCGAATTTTCTGATCGCGGAGACGGGCGGGGTGTGCGTCGTCGAGAGCGAAGGGAATGGGCGGATGTGTCTAACGCTGCCGGAGACGCTGATTACGGTGGCGGGTATCGATAAGGTAGTGCCGCGATTTGCTGACCTGGAGGTGCTGCTGCAGTTGCTGCCGCGTAGTGCTACGGGGGAGCGGATGAATCCGTACAACTCGATCTGGACGGGTGTAGATGCGAATGGCGACGGGGCTTTGCCAGGCGGGCGATCTCTGCGAGATGGCCCGGGAGCCTTCCACGTCATCCTGATGGACAATGCGCGGACGGAGATTCTGGGGGATGCGGAGGGTCGGCAGACTCTGAACTGTATTCGCTGTGGGGCTTGCCAGAATGCTTGCCCGGTGTATCGGCAGACGGGCGGCCATGCTTATGGGAGTGTATATGCGGGACCGATTGGGGCGATCCTGACGCCGCAGTTGCAGCAGATGCATCATGCGCAGAGCCTGCCCTATGCGAGCAGCTTGTGTGGGGCTTGCTATGAGGTTTGTCCGGTGAAGATCAATATTCCGGAGGTGCTGATCCATCTGCGGAACAAGGTGGTGAAGCAGAACGGGATGCTGAATCCGGAGGCGCTGGCGATGCGGATGATGGGAATTATCTTCAAGAGCGAAGGCAAGTTTCGTGCAGCGCAACGGATGGGCCGGATGGCTGAGGCCCCGCTGGTTCGTAAGGATGGACGCGGGCAGGGATGGATTGGCTGGCTGCCGGGATTGCTGGGAGGCTGGACGCAGGTGAGGGACTTACAGTCGATGCCGAAGGAGACGTTCCGGGACTGGTGGGAGCAGCGCGAGGCGCAGAAAGGAACCAGCCATGGCAAGTAGCGCGCGGGAGGTAGTGTTGCAGCGAGTTCGAGCGGCTACGGGCGGAGCTTCGTCGGCGAGCGTCGTGCAGGCAGGGTGGGATGGGGTTCAGCGGGAGTATCAGCGAAGTGCCCGGTATGACCGGCATGAGGTGATTGAGCGGCTGATTGACCGGCTGAAGGACTACGACGCGCAGGTGATGCAGGTGGATGCCGCGGATTTGGGTTCGGCGGTGACGATGATGCTGACGGCGCGTGGCGTAAAGCGGTTGGTGGTTCCGGCAGGACTGCGAACGGGCGCGATGGTGGCGGGCTTCGAGTTTGTGGTGGACGAGGGGCTATCGTCTGGGGAACTGAATGGCGTGGACGGTGTGGTGACGGAGTGCACCGTGGCGATTGCTGAGACGGGAACGATTGTGCTGCAGAATACGGCGGGGCAGGGGCGACGGGCTGTTTCGCTAGTGCCGGATTATCACCTCTGTGTGGTGAATTTGGCGGATGTGGTGGAGACGGTTCCTGAGGCGATGGATCGGCTGGCTGTTACGTCCAGCCTGGCGACTACGTTCATCTCGGGGCCTTCAGCTACTGCGGATATTGAGATGACTCGCATCAAGGGTGTGCATGGGCCGCGGTTCCTGGACGTGCTGCTGGTGGGGTAGGGATTGCCCATTGTTTCAATAGGGAGTAGATTTCCAGATGAGTATTTCAAGGGGATAACGGCATGGCTATGAGCACAGCGGCACAACAGGAACAGGTCTTCGCAGCGTTGGATGGATTTCGGATTGAAGTGCCGTCGTGGGGCTTTGCGAACACGGGAACGCGCTTCGGTAAGTTCGTACAGGGTGGCGCGGCGACGACGATTGAAGAGAAGTTTGCCGATGCAGGACAGGTGAATCTGCTAACGGGTGCGAGCCCGACGATTGCGCTGCATGTGCTGTGGGACCTGCCGGGTGGCAAGGCGGATGTGCCGGCGATCCAGAAGCTGGAGAAGCAGTTTGGGGTGAAGTCGGGGTCGATCAATCCGAACCTTTTCCAGGATGCGGAGTACAAGTACGGTTCGATTGCGAACCCAAGCGCGGAGATTCGCGGCAATGCGCTGGCGCACCTGCTGGACTCGGTGGAGATTGGCAAGGAACTGGGATCGACGGACGTCTCGCTGTGGATTGCGGACGGATCGAACTATCCGGGGACACAGAGTGTGCGGCGCAGGATTGAGTGGATGCAGGAGGTACTGAAGTCCACGCATGACGCTTTGGGCGAAGGGCAGCGGATGCTGGTGGAGTATAAGCCGTTTGAGCCAGCCTTCTACCATACGGACATTGCGGACTGGGGTATGGCGCTGGAGCTGGCGCGCAACGCCGGGCCGAAGGCGAAGGTACTGGTCGATACGGGTCATCATTATCAGGGAACAAATATTGAGCAGATTGTGGCTTGGCTGCTGCATTTGAATGCGCTGGGTGGGTTCCACTTCAACGACCGGAAGTATGCGGATGATGACCTGACGCTAGGTTCGATTGATCCGTACCAGGTGTTCCGGATCTTCCACGAGATTCTGAGTGCGAGTGCCGCGGAGCGGGCAAGCATCGCCTTTATGATTGACCAGAGTCACAACCTGAAGGGCAAGCTGGAGGCGATGGTTCAGACTGTCGTGACGGCGCAGGAGCTGTACGCCAAGGCTGCCTTGGTGGACCGCGCGAAGCTGGCTGGGTTGCAGCAGGAGTGCAAGCTGGTAGAGGCGGAGGAGACCTTCCGCGGAGCCTTCTGGACGGACGTGCGGCCGATGGTGAAGGAGTGGCGGATCGCTCGTGGATTGCCGGCAGAACCTTTGCAGGAGTTGGCGAAGAGCGGCTATGTGGAGAAGATTACTGAGGAGCGGGGAAGCAAGAATGCGAAGAGCGCTTCTTCGTATGCTTAGAACTCAAGCGATACATATCGAAAGCTTGTAGCTCCGATGGTTGAGGATGTAAGAGCGGTGAGTGACGAGGTCTGTCGCTTACCGCTCTTTTTGCCGCACCTTTAGATTTATGTTTTGACCGACGTTTTGCACGTTTTAGAATGAAATTTCATTAGCGAAACATTGCTAAACAGTTCATAATGGAGCGTCTGACAGGACGCATATGGCTTGGATGTGTAGCCGGTTGCGTGCAGCTGGCGGACCGATTCAATAGGTGAGGAGTCTATGGCTTTGCGAAAGACTACGAAGCGGTTGTACTTGATTCCGGTGCTGTCGAAGGCGCTGGACATTCTGGAGTTGCTGCAGGCAGAGAACCAGCCGATGACGCTGGAGTCGATCCACCGGCAGACGAAGATCTCGAAGACGACGGTGTACCGGGTGCTGAAGACGTTTGTGCATCGGGGGTATCTGTCGCAGAGCCCGGATGGTTTGTACCGGCAGGTGACTCGGCCGAAGAAGCTGCGGTTTGGGTTTGGTGGGCAGAGTGCGGATATGCCGTTCTCGGAAGAGGTGACGGAGAGTTTGAAGGAGGCGGCTGCTTCGGTGGGGGTGGACCTGCTGATTCTGGACAATCGCTACGACGCGGCTACGGCGCTGAAGAATGCTGAAGAGTTTGTGCGCAGCAAGGTGGACCTGGTGATTGAGTTCCAGGTGGAGCATGAGGTCGCGCCAATGATTGGGGACAAGATTGCAGCGGCGAATATTCCTTTGATTGCGATTGATATTCCGCATCCTCATGCGACGTACTTTGGCGTGGATAACTATCGAGTGGGTGTGGCGGCGGGTGAGACTTTGGCGAGCCACGCTACTGCTGAGTGGGCGGGGCAGGTCGATTGGGTGATTGGGCTGGACCTGGCTGAGGCTGGGCAACTGGTGCAGAGCCGCATCACGGGCGCGTTCGAGGGTGTTCGCGCTGGTGTGCCGGAGCTGCCAGTGGAGTGCTTTGTGAGGATTGATGGCCGCGGTATGCGGGACCGGAGCAAGAAGCTGGTCTCGGACTTTCTGCAGCGGCACCCGAAGGACAAACACATCCTGATTGCGGCGACGAATGACTCGAGCGCGTTGGGGGCTGTGGATGCCGTTCGTGAGCAGAAGCGGGAGCGGCATGTGGCGATTGTGGGGCAGGACTGCATCGCAGAGGCGCGGGCAGAGATGCAGAAAGACAAGTCGCCGCTGATCGGTTCGATTCTGCACCAGACGAGCCTGTATGGGCCGAGTTTGATTCATCTGGGGTTGCAGCTGCTGCGCGGGCAGACGGTGCCTCCGTACAACTATGTGGAGCATAAGGTAATTACGCGGGGGAGCCTGGAGTAGGTTTCGTTGGTCCTCTGGCGCATAGGTGACGAGGGTATGTTGGGTGGGGTATAGTTCACCTCAAATTGATACGTCTCATTTTCTTATTGGAAACAGTTGCTGTATTGGTCTTCGGTATGGAATGATGGACGGTGGAACAGAGAACGAATTGATTTCAGGAGCGTAATGCGATGGCGGTTCAGAGCGGTGTTGCAGGGTTGAAGTTTCTCGAAGACAAGTGGGACGAAGCGGTAGCGAGCAAGCTGGATGCGCCGGAGTTGTTGCGGTACCGGTCGAACCTGCTGGGGAGCGATCTGCGGATTACGAATTTTGGTGGCGGCAACACGAGCTCCAAGCTGGATGCGGTGGACCCAGTGGATGGTCTGACGAAGAAAGTGTTGTGGGTGAAGGGTTCGGGCGGGGACCTGGGCAGCATCAAGCGCGCAGGGTTTGCGACGCTGTACATGGACAAGCTGATGGCGGTGGAGAAGGTGTACCGCGGCGTGGAGTTTGAAGACGAGATGGTGGACCTGTATCCGCTGTGCACGTTTGGGAACAACCCGGTGGCGGCTTCGATCGACACGCCACTGCATGGGTATCTGCCGTTTGCACATGTGGACCATCTGCACCCGGACTGGGGGATCGCGCTGGCAGCCTCGGCGAACGGGAAGATCAAGATGGACGAGTTCAACAAGGAGTTTGGTCACAAGCTGGCTTGGCTACCCTGGCAGCGACCGGGCTTTGAGCTGGGTATGATGCTGCGCAAGATTGTCGCCGATACTCCGGGCTGCGATGGCGTGGTGCTGGGTGGACACGGTCTGTTCACGTGGGGCGATACGCAGCGTGAGAGCTACCTGAACACGATTACGATCATCGATCAACTCGGGCAGTTCATTGAGCGGCATGCACAGGGAGGTACAGGGCTAACGGGTGGGCATGTTCACTTTGGCGGCGCGAAGGGTAAGAGCCGTGAGGACCGCAAAGAGATTGCGCTGAAGATCTTCGCGCAGTTGCGTGGTGCGGTGTCGCGCAAGCAGCGTTGGATTGGAAGCTTCTCGGAGCTGCCGCAGGTGCTGGACTTTGTGAACTCGTCACACGCGGAAGATTTGGCGCACCTGGGTACGAGCTGCCCAGACCACTTTATTCGCACGAAGATTCGCCCGATGTTCATCCAGTGGGACCCGGCAAGCGACCCGAAGGAGTTGCCGGGACTGATTGAGACTTCTCTGGAGACGTACCGCGCGGAGTATGGCGACTACTACAAGGCGCACGCGTTGCCGGACTCTCCGGCGATTCGCGATGCGAGCCCGACTGTGGTGCTGGTGCCGGGCGTGGGTATGTTTACGTTTGGCAAGAATAAGACAGAGTCGCGGCTTACGGGCGAGTTCTACATCAATGCGATTGGCGTGATGCAGGGCGCGGGAGCGTTGGGAGCAGGCGTGAAGTGCACGGACATTCCGCAGGCTGGACCGGCTGCGACGGCGGACCAGTTCAAGACATTCTCGAACTACGTGGCGCTGCCGGCGAGCGAGGCGTTCCGGATTGAGTACTGGAAGCTGGAAGAGGCGAAGATTCGCCGTCAGCCGCCGGAGAAGGAGCTGAGCCGCCGCATTGCTCTGATCGTGGGTGGAGGTAGTGGTATCGGTCGTGAGGTTGCGTTGCTGGCAGCGGAGCGTGGTGCTCATGTGGTCGTCGCAGACCGCGATGTGAAGGGTGCTGAGGCTGTAGCTGAAGAGGTCAAAGCGCTTGTTGGCAAGGAAACGGTGAGCTGGACGAGCATCGATATCCGCGACCGTAAGGCAATTCGTGCTGCTCTGGATGCGACGATTCAGCAGTTTGGCGGCGTGGATATTCTGATCAATACGGCAGCGATGTTCCCGTCTTCGCCGGATGGAATTATCTCGGACGCGATGTGGGGTGTGACGCTGGAGGTGAATGTGACCTCGAACTTCATGCTGGCGGATGAGGCGGCGGTGGTCTTCAAGGAGCAGGGAATCGACGGCAGCATGGTGCTGACGAGCTCTGCGAACGCCGTGGTCGCGAAGAAGGGTAGCGAGGCGTATGACGTGAGCAAGGCGGCGCTGAGCCACCTGGTTCGCGAACTGGCGGTTTCGCTCTCGCCGATGGTGCGTGTGAATGGTATCTCGCCGGCGACGGTGGTGAAGGGTTCGACGATGTTCCCGCGTGACCGCGTGATTGCTTCGTTGAAAAAATACGAGCTGCCATTTGAAGAGACGATGACGGATGATGAGCTGCGGAATGTGCTGGCGCTGTTCTATGCCAAGCGCACACTGACGCATCAGCCGATCGACCCGAAGGACTGCGCGCAGGCGATTATGTTCCTGGCCGGGCCGAACGCACGCTGCACGACGGGACACTTGATTCCGGTGGACGGCGGCCTGGTTGAGGCGTACCTACGGTGATTCCAGACGGCGGATCGAACGAGCATGAGTTGAAGGGAAAGGCGATGGTGCCTGCGGATACGCGGGCGTCCATCGCCGTTGACCTGGGCGCTGAGAGCTGCCGGGTTTCGTTGCTGCGCTGGGTGGATGGTAAGCCGGTGATTGCACTGGTGGAGCGGTTTTCCAACTCTCCGCGAGAGATTGCGAAGGAGTTGGGTGGTGGGTTGCGTTGGGACCTGGCACGCATCGTCGCAGGGCTTGATGAGGGCTTGAAGAAGTGCGCGGCGATTGCGACGGAGGGGATTCGTTCGATTGCTGTGGATGGGTGGGCGGTCGATTATGTTCGCGTCGATGCCACAGGGCAACCGCTGGGCGATCCTTTCTGCTATCGAGATGAGCGTGGCATCGAGGCGGAGCGTGAGGTGTATGCGCGGTGCAGTCCTGCGCGGCTGCGAGAGCTGACCGGGGTGCAGTTGATTCGTATCAACACGCTGTACCAGCTGTATGCGGATAAACTTGCTGGGACCGATCCGGGTGTGACGTGGATGAACCTGCCGGAGTATGTGCTATCGCGCTGGGGTGGAGAGCAGGTGGCCGAGTATACGAATGCAACCCACACGCAGATGGTGGAGTTGTACAAGAAGCAGTGGTGCGGCGAGATCTTTGACGCAACGGGTTTGGATGTAGAGAAGGCGGCGAAGATTGTGCCGCCTGGAACGATTGTCGGGAAGCTGACTGGACCGTTGGCGGAGCTGTCGGCGTTCAAGGATACGGCGCTGGTTGCGCCGGCCTGCCACGATACGGCTTCTGCGATTGCGGGAATTCCTGCGCTACGGGATGACTGGGCGTATATCAGTTCGGGGACATGGTCGCTGGTCGGGACGCTGTTGGAGCAGCCGCGGAATGGGCTGGTAGAGCGGGACGAGAACTTTACAAATCTGGGTGCGGTGGGCGACCGGATTTGCTTCCATAAGAATGTGAATGGGATGTGGCTGATCCGGCAGTGCATGGATTGCTGGGAGGCTGCGGGCAAGGTCTGGGATGTGGTGGACTTGGTAACAGCGGCAGAGAGGGCGCTTAAGCCGGCTGGTCTGCTGGATGTTGATGATCCGGAGCTGATGCTGGCGGGGCGGATGCTGGAGCGCATCAATGTGCAGCGGGCGTCGCATGGATTGGAGGCGCTGGATAAGAGTCCTGAGGGTGCTCCAGTGTTTGCGAGCCTGATCTTTCATAGCCTGGCGGCACGGTACGCTGAGGTGCTGGAACGGATTGCGCTGCATAGC
>JANYER010000002.1 GCA_025359825.1 Granulicella sp. | reverse complement strand
CTGATGGATCTGGGTGCCGATGCCGATGGGGCCGGATAGAGAACGAACCGAGACCTGGCGAGTGAACATGCGCTTGAGGACTTCGACGATCAGAAGGGAACCCTTCTTGTTGAACTCCCAAGAGGCGACGAAGGCTTTGCCCAGGGGCAGACGCTCGACCTTGACGGGCGGCTGTACGGGAGCGAAGCCGAGGCGATACAGCTTATTGCCATCTCCGCCGTCGAGCAGTTCAGGCGTGATCTGCATGGGGACGGTGGTGCCGCTGCGAAGGATGGAGAGGACGGCAGGCTTACCAGCGCGATCCTGTAGATAGGCAAGGAGGGCAGGGACGGAGTGAAGCTGTAGGCCGTCGATGGTGGCGATCTCGTCCTTGGGCTGGAGACCGGCGCGGGCTGCAGGGGTGTTCGGCGTCAAGTCAGCGACCTGGACCGGAGTGGTCTGCATGCGCGGGATGAGGCCGAGCTTGTCGAGGGCGAAGTTGTCGGCACCGCCCTTGGATTCGACGAAGATCTTGGTGTCGGTACGCTGGCCGTCGTGGATGAAGGAGAAGGGAACGGTCTGGTTGATGTTGAGCAGCGAGCGGATGGCGACGTTATCCCAGGTGGGGTTCTCGATGGTGTCGTAGTGGACGATGCGGTCGCCGGAGTGGATGCCGGTGGCGATGGCAGGGGTATTGGTGGGGATGTAGTCGGTGACGGCGGGGCCGGAGATGTACTCCTGCACCTCGTTGTGGAGCATGGAGACGCCGGTCATCAGGCCGATGGCGAGGATGAAGTTGGCGATGGGGCCTGCGAGGGCGACGCAGATGCGCTGCCAGCGAGGATGGGCGTTGAACTCGCCGGGGTCGTCGGTGGGAGCTTCGCCGGGGGTGTCGCCGGCCATTTTGACGTAGCCGCCGAGGGGCAGGATGGAGAGGCGGTAGTCGGTGTCGCCGCGTTTGAAGCCGAAGAGACGTTTGCCGAAGCCGATGGAGAAGACCTCTACGCGAATGCCAAATAGTTTGGCGACGGTGAAGTGGCCGAACTCATGGACGAGCACCATGATTCCAAGGACGATAGCAAGTTGCAGGATGGTGGACATAAGGGGAGCAGGAACCTCGTGGCTGAAAGCCGAAACTTATTAGACGGTAGTGGTAGTGGTTTGGTGGGTCATGGTATCGACCACTTGCCGGGCACGCTGGCGAGCGTCAGAGTCGGCCTGAAGGACGTCCTGAATAGAGGCTGGACGGCGGACTGGTGTGAGCGCAAGCACTCTTTCGATTGTACTCGGGATGCCCAAAAAAGGGATTTGATGGGCGAGAAACGCGGCTACCGCGACCTCGTCGGCGGCGTTGAGGGCTATGCAGGCGTCTCCGCCGATGGCGGCGGCCTCGTAGGCGAGCCGGAGGCATGGAAAGCGGGTGTGATCGGGCTCGGAGAAGTCGAGATGCGAGAGCTTGGCGAGGTCGAAGGTGAGCGGGACCTTTCCTTCTACGGCGACGCGCTCAGGGTAGGCGAGGGCGTAGAGGATGGGGAGGCGCATGTCGGTGACGGAGATCTGCGCGAGGATGCTGCCGTCGATGAACTCGACCAGTGAGTGGACGGTGGATTGGGGATGAATGGTGACTCGGACCTGCGCGGGCGGCAGGTGGAAGAGGCGGCAGGCTTCAATGACTTCGAAGCCTTTGTTCATCATAGTGGCGGAGTCGATAGTGATGCGCTGGCCCATGACCCAGGTGGGGTGCTTGAGGGCCTGGGCAGGAGTGATGTGCTCGAAGTCGGCGAGGGGGGTGTTGCGGAAGGGGCCGCCCGAAGCCGTGAGCCACACTTGCTTGACCTCTTGCGGCGAGCCTCCGCGCATGGCCTGGTGGACGGCGTTGTGTTCGGAGTCGATGGGGAGGAGGGCTATGTTGCGTTCTTTGGCAGCAGCGAGGATGAGTTCGCCGGCGGCTACGAGGCACTCCTTGTTCGCGAGGCCGATGGTTTTGCCGGCGCAGACTGCGGCGTAGGTGGCTTCGAGGCCGGCTACGCCGACGATGGCGGAGACAACGAAATCTACTTCGGGCAAGGTGGCGACGTAGACGCTGCCAACGGTTCCGTGGACTACTTCGATCTGGCTGAGGCCGGCGGCCTTGAGGCGGAGTTTGAGGGCGGCGGCCAACTCTTCAGTGGCGAGGGAGATGACCTTCGGGAGCCAGTGCTGGCACTGGGCAAAGGCAACGTCGATGTTCGACCCGGCTGCGAGAGCGATGGGAGTGTAGCGGTCAGGGAAGGACTCGCAGATGGAGAGGGTGGACGTTCCGATGGAGCCGGTAGAGCCTAGGATGGCTAGCTTTTTCACAAGAACTATATTCGCAGATTGAAGCGCTTCTTGTGAGCGTTGCATAACTGATGATGAAGTTTAGTAACCGGCCTCGCGGGCGTGTTTGACTGCGAGGATGACAACTTGCTTCCCGTCGTAGTGATAAAGCGCGATGTACGCACCTTGTCCGAACTCGATGACCCATTCGCGGAACTGCGGGAGCATGTCTTCGATGGGACGGCCGATTTCTGGATGCTGGCTTAGAGCTTTTACGCCTTCACGGATTGTTTGTACGGCACGGCGAGCTGCACTTTCACTTTGGGAGGCCAGAAATTCATAGAGACGGCGGAGATCCGTGAGTGCGGGTTGCGACCAGATCAGACGTGGCATTTGGGCGTCTTGGCGTCTTCGCCGGCTTCCAGTTTGGCGAGCCAAGCATCGGCTTCTTCCGATGTAACGTGCAGACCAGTTGTCTGGTAGTGTGACCACGCGTCAAGAGCATTTTGCCGGAGTTGTTCCCGCTTCTCTTCACGCTCGACGTACTGCTCCACCGCTTCACGCATGACCCAATGTGGGGTGCGTCGGCGTGTTGCAGCAATTTGCTGCACTCGTTCTTTCATCGTTGGGTCTAATTTGAGGCTGGTAGTTGCGGTTTTAGGAGAAGTTACTGGCATGGGTACTCCAAGGTGTTACCTCTTACTATACCTTTAGCGCCTGTTTCCAAGTGCACAAAGCTCTAGAAGCGGCCTAGGCCGAAGGCGTCTTTTAGGAGCAGGGCGAACCAGAGGACGGGGGCGGCTAGGAGGAGGGCGTCGATTCGGTCGAGGATTCCGCCGTGGCCGGGCAGCATGGTGCCGGAGTCTTTGACGTTAGCTCCGCGTTTGATGGCGGACTCCAGCAGGTCGCCTATCTGGGCGGCGAGGTTGAGGACAATGGCCAGCAGGATCGATTGCCAGACAGGCTCGGTGATGTGGAGGATGGTGCTGCCATGGGCGGCGAGTTGGTCGCCAATGAGCATTACCAGACCGGCGGCCAGGACGGAGCCAATGACGGAGGCTAGGCTGCCCTCCCAGGTCTTGTTGGGGCTAAGATTTGGGGCGAGTTTGCGCTTGCCGTATCGCTTGCCGATGTAGAGGGCGGCGATGTCTCCGGCCCAGACGCAGGCCATCAGGAAGACGATGAGGGCGATGCCGTCCTCCTGCTTCCAGAGCAGGGGAATCAGGGTGAGTGGATAGGCGACGTAGATGAGGCCGAAGATGCCTTTGGCGGTGTCGGGCAGAACACGGTCGAGGGTATTGCGGTGGGCGCTAAAGCCGTTCCAGGCGAAGAGGATGATGGTGAGGGCGCTTAGGAGAGGGAACTGTGCTTCCAAAGGCCAGTTAGGCAGAGTCGCCAGAAAGAGCAGCGCGGTGGAGGCGGCCATCCACCAGAGTGGGATACGGGTCAGTGGCGAGCCGGGTGAGCCTGCGGTGGTGGCGAGGATGAGGTATTCGTAAGCTGCCAGTTCGGCCACGATGGCGGCGAACAGAGTAATCATCCACAGCCGTCCAAAGAAGACGAGAGCGAGGACGACAGCGATAAGGATTACGGCTGTGACGATACGTTTCATGCGTTCTCTACAGAGACTACTCTCTGCGATGGAGCGGAAGGTGGGTGAGGGTTAGCCGCGAGAGAGTTCGGTGGCGATAGCGGCTGCGATCTCATCTGCCGGCTGGAGCTTATCGAGGTCTTCGTCGGTGACGGAGTCGGTGAGGCCGCCGAAGCGGCGTTCGCGCTGCTGGTAATCAGCGATGGCCTCCAGCAGGTGGATACCGCGGAAGTCGGGCCAGAGACGATCCGTGACGAGGAACTCAGAGTAAGCGATCTGCCAGAGGAGGAAGTTGGAGATGCGCTGCTCGCCGGAGGTGCGGATGACGAGGTCGGGGTCGGGCATGTGGCCGGTGTAGAGGGCGCGGGCGATATCGGGCTCGTCGAGGGCGTCGAGCGCACCGGAGCCGAGCAGGTCTTCGACCGAGCAGCCGCGGGTGTGGGCCTCGGCGGTGAGGTTGGAGAGGATCTTGCGAACAGCGTCAACCATCTCGGAGCGGGCTCCGTAGTTGAGGGCGAGGGTGAGAGTGGTTCCGGTGTTCTTGGCGGTGGCCTCGGAGGCCCACTGCATGGTGTCCTGCACCTCGGTGGGGAGCTCGTGGGTGCGGCCGATGTAGGCCATACGGACGTTGTTGTCGTTCATTCGCTTGACGTTGCCGATGAGGTAGTTCTTCAGCAGCTTCATCAGGAAGTTGACCTCAGGCTTGGGTCGGCGGAGGTTGTTCTCCAGCGAGAAGGCGTAGAGGGTCAGCCAGGGAAGGTCGATGCGGGAGGCGGTCTCGACGACGAACTGGACGGATTCTGCGCCCTGCTGATGGCCGAGGAAGCGTTTAAGAGCACGCTTTCCTGCCCAGCGACCATTTCCGTCCATGATGATAGCGACGTGTTGGGGAATTTTATTGGGGTCAAGCTGATCGTACACAGCGCGCTCTTCGGGAGAGAGCTGATGGACCCGGCTGGGGACGCGGTTTGGTTCGGGTGCGCGCAAAGCTACCTCGCAGACATTGACGCTAGCACACGCAAGTGGGGTGTGCAATGAATGTCGAGATTGGAGAGGCGAGGAAGCACCGAGAAGAGTGATCGGCGCTTCCTCACGCGGAGAGGAGGCGGCTTTGCTGGAGTGCTAGGCCGTTCGACGGCGTCCGGCGGCCAGTTCCCTGACGTGATTCAGGAAGATGGAGCGCTGAAGCGCGTCGAGCTGGGAGGTATAGGCCGCGATCTCGGCGAGAAACGGATCGGTCATGAGGACCGCGGTCTCGTCGCGATGGCGGGTATTGGCGTCGCGGAGCAGGGCAGAGATGTCGACCTGCAAGGCCCGTGCGAGGCGATCCAAGGAGGAGAGGGTCGGCATTGCTTTGCCGTTCTCAATCTTGGAGATATAGGTGCGGGGAACATTCATACGTGCTGCAAGCTGTCGCTGAGACAGATTGCGGACGTGGCGCAGATCGCGAACCGCGGTTGCGACCTGAATGCCTGACTCCTGCTCCGCCGGGGGCGGGACGAGAGCCAAGGGTGCTGGTGTCGGTGCGGGTTCCTCAACTTCGAGGGACTTGTGGCAGCGCCGGCAGAGTGAAGTCGTTGCTCGGAACTGTACAAGGCTGCAATTGTCACAGCGCAAAACCTCACGCTGTTCGACGGACGCCATCATGGTTGCCATAAGTTGTGTGTAGCGAAGGGACCCAGAGCAAGGACCCACGCACGTCCGATAACGGAATATGCGACGTGCCTAGAATGACACTGGGTAACTTGAGAGTCAAGAGGAAACCCTTTGATTATTAGTCAAAGACCTAAAAAAACCGAAACTGGAACCAGAATAGTAACGTTTGGGCTTGGCATTTCGTGGTTTGCGTAAATTCGAGTTTAGAAGAAGAGGGTGAGAGAGTTAAGACCATGCTGCCACTTACCCAATCCGACGCCCTGCTCATCATCGACCTCCAGAACGACTTCTGCCCGGCAGTGGATGGTATTGGAGGCGCACTCGCAGTCGCGGATGCCCATGCCATCGTTCCCGGCATCAACGCTCTTGCTGCGCGTTTCCCGCATACGCTCCTTACTCAGGACTGGCATCCCGCGCAGCACATCTCCTTCGCCTCATCGCACGCTGGCACTGAACCTTACCAGCAGATTGAGGTCGCCTACGGTCCGCAGACTTTGTGGCCGGATCACTGTCTGCACCATTCTTCGGGCGCGGCGTTCCATCCCGCGCTCGACGTACCGCGCGCCGAACTCATCCTTCGCAAAGGCTTTCGCCCACACATCGACTCCTACTCCGCCTTCCTTGAAAACGACCAAACCACAGCTACGGGGCTGGCCGGATATCTACGCGAGAGGAGGATTACGCGGCTGTTCCTTTGCGGCCTTGCCTACGACTTCTGCGTCCGCTTCTCTGCGATTGACGGCAAGGCGCTGGGCTTCGAGACCATCGTTCTCGAGGACCTGACACGCGCGGTGAACCTTCCTGGCTCTGTCGCCGATACTCATGGCGCTCTCGTTGCTGCGAACATTCCTGAAATAAATTCCGAGGCACTGGGAATATTCTGAGAACATCCGCGTCTTCTTTGATCGAAGCTGCTGCTGCACTTTGCAAGCCAGCAACCGAATATCACAAGGACAAACCTCCATGAAGCATTCAGCTCGCACGATCGCGACCCAGATCTTCCAAGAACTCGCCATCCGCGTCGCCCTTCTGCTCGCCGTTTTCATTCTTGGTCTCACGTTTGCTCACGCCTCGACCACGCGCTAAGTCTCTTCGACCGCGCGGCCAAGATGGGCCAGCGCTACGCCCAGACGGAGGCGGCCGGAATGCGGATGCAAGGCGAGTCCAACCGTATCGCCGCACTGATTCACGCTAACGGCGGAACCGAGGATGGTGCCTGTGCCACCGCAGGTGGAATAGCAACGCCCGGAGCGTGCATCAAAGGTGGTGAAAACATCGACCCCTATAACCCCTACACTCACTAATCTCCGAGGCTACCCCCCCCCTCCCCCCTTTGTTTTGGCTAAGTTATTTGTTTGCTTAGATTTGCGTGATGTCAATGTCGCCAAAATATTCCAAACAAAGGGGTTACGGGTAAAATATTCCAAACAAATGAGTTAGGCCCGGCTATATGGCCGGGCTTACTCTTTGGATTGAAGTTTTCTGATCTGTATTTCTATTTTAGCGAATGCTCCATAACTCAATACTCATTTATTTTTGGGTTTTATCTGTCTTAGTTTGTTTGGGTTAGAGGATTGTGTGCGGGGTTTGGGGGTTGACACGAATTAAAGCCGGACGCGGAAGGTGCAGCGGGAAGCGGTTGTGCTTCCCCAACCATCGCCCGATCAGGCGGGCTCAGGATGGGGCACCCGATTGAGTTGAGCTTCCCCAAACCATCAGGATGGGGCAGTTGATGGTTTGGTTGGTTGGGTTGCGGTCGGTGAC
>JANYER010000448.1 GCA_025359825.1 Granulicella sp. | reverse complement strand
TGGTACTCGGTGCAACGGGTCTGGTGGTGGTGCTTGCTGCCGGGTATGGTTGGTCGCGATGGCAGAGTCGGGCGAAGACCAAACTGACCGAGCGCGACAGCATCGTGCTGGGTGATTTCCAGAATAAGACGAATGATGCTGTCTTCAGCGAGACGCTGCGGCAGGGACTGGCAGTGCAACTGGGCCAATCGCCCTTTCTGAACCTGGTGAGCGATGAGCGTATCGGGCAGGTGCTGGAGTTGATGAGCAAGCCTGCGAATACGGTGCTGTCCGCGGCGACTGCGCTGGAGGTCTGCCAGCGTACGGGGAGTGCGGTGGTGCTGGAGGGGTCCATTGCCAGTCTTGGAAGCGAGTATGTGCTGGGGCTACGGGCGAGGAATTGCCGCACGGGCGCGGTGTTGGACGAGGAGCAGATGCAGGCGTCTCGCAAAGAAGAGGTACTTCATGCGCTGAGCCAGATGGCCAGCAACTTCCGGACGCGGATGGGTGAGTCGCTGGACGGGGTGGGGAGGCTGGATACGCCGCTGGCCGAGGCGACGACACCTTCGCTCGAAGCGCTGAAAGCGTATTCGATGGCATGGAAGGTACTTTCTTCGTCCGGCAATACGGCGGCTGTGCCGCTGTACCAGCGCGCCGTGGAGATCGATCCTCAGTTTGCGATGGCCTACGCGATGCTGGGACGGATGTATGGGGACAGTGGGGAGTTCGCCCTCTCGGCAGAAAATATCACCAAGGCGTGGAAGCTGCGCAGCCATGCCAATGATCGCGAGAGGTTCTTTATCGATGCCTCGTATGAGATCGGGGTGCTGGGAAATCTGGAGAAGGCAGAGCGGACGTGCAAGGCGTGGAAGGAGACCTATCCTCGTGAGGCGCGGGTACGCGGATTTTTGGCCGGTATCGTCTACCCGATGTTAGGAAAGTATGAGGCGGCCCAGGATGAGGCCCGCATGATGGTGACTCTCGACCCGGACTTCGCGATTGGTTACAGCCTGGTGGCCTTGACGTCTGTGCCGATGGGCAAGGTGGGCGAGGCACATCAAGCAATAGCAGAGGCCCGCAAGCGGGGTCTCGATCTGCCGGATTTTCTGATAGACGAGTATCAGTTTGCGTTTTTAATCGGCGATCGCATGACGATGGAACGAGTGGCGGCTCTGGGGGCGAAGATGTCCGGCGCGGCGGACTCGATGGCGGCGATGGAGTCGTTTACGGCGGCGTACGCGGGGCGTTTGGAGCTGGCCCGAGGGCAGTCGGAACTCGCGGTGCGGCTTGCAGATCAGACAGGGCAGAAGGAGCGTGCGGCAGCGTTCGAGAGCGGCGCTGCGCTGCGCGAAAGCTTTTGGGGGAATGGATTAGAAGGCAGGCAACATGCGGCTGCGGCGTTGAAGCTATCGCAGGCGCGGGATATTCAGTATGGTGCGGCATTCGCGCTGGCGCTGGCGGGCGACGTAGCTGAAGCGCAACGGCTGGCGGATGATCTGGAGCGGAAGCTGCCCGAGGATACTGCTGTGCGCTTCAGCTATGTTCCTGCCGTGCGCGGATTGATCGCGATCGCACGGAACGAGCCGGCAAAGGCTGTTGAGGCGCTGCGAGTGGCCAGCGCCTATGAGTACGGACAGCCACCGAGCAGCTTTATCGGGCTATACGGAGTCTGCTATCCGATCTACGTGCGGGGAGAGGCGTACCTGGCCTTGCATCAAGGGGTTGACGCTGTAGCGGAGTTTCGAAAGATCGTCGATCATCGCACTATCGTGGTGAACGATCCGGTGGGTGCCATGGCTCGGCTGGAGTTGGCGCGGGCGTATGGCATGGCGGGCGACACGGCGAAAGAGAAGGTCGCATACGAGGATTTTCTGGGGTTGTGGAAGGATGCGGATGCGAGCCTGCCCGTGTTGCAACAGGCTCGAGCGGAGTATGCGCAGCTGCATTGAAGCTCGTGAGCAGGCGGGGCGCGGGATGAGCCGAGCGGGTCAGCCTGTGATGGTTTTGACCTCGATGCGGCGGAACCAGATCTCGGCGAATTCGATTTCGATGGCGATCCTGCCCCGGGTGAGCGGGATGAAGCTGCCGGGGTTGGCGGGGTCGGGCTGCTGGAGGTTGGTCACGGCGTTGTTGGCGCGGCCGTTGACGATGTGGACGGCTCGGTCGCCCTGCCATAGGACTTCGACGGTGTTCCATTCGTCCAGCTTCTCGAAGTCTCCGTCCTTGATGAGGCGGCCGGAGACGGGTTCGGCGGGTGGCTTGTTCGACGGAGCAGCAGGGCGTTTGGGCCAGCCGGAGGTGGGGCTGATGCCGATGCCGGAGAGGCCGTTGGGGTGCCCAACCTGGGTGCCGCGGACGCCGCCGATGAGGTAGAAGTCGCCGGTGTCGCCCTCTTCGATCTGGCACTCGGCGCAGGTGGGGAAGACCTTGTCCGGGCCGACGACTCCGTAGAGCAGGCCGTTGTCGCGTTTGGCGATGCTGCGTGGGTAGAACTGTTTGACGCCCCACTTGTACTCGACGCGGATGCGGACGTTCTCGAACTCCTGATTGGTGGCGAGGTAGCCGGGCTCGTAGTGCTCGTCGTTCACCTGGTTGCCCAGGATGTGGAGCATCTCGGACTCCATGGTGATGATCTTCTTCTGCTCTGCGACGCCACGGCCTGACTTATCGAGCACGCTGTACCAGCCGCTGAAGTCCCGTCCGTTGAGCAGCGAGACCCAACCGTCCGCACCGGCAGGAGGGAGCGGCGGTGCAGAGGACTGGGCTGGTACTGCGCGAGGGAAGAGGGCGGTGCCGACAGAAAGTGTGCCGGCGGTTTGGAGGAAGCTGCGACGGTTCATGCGCACCTGTATCTGGCTTCGAGTTTCTGGCGCCGGCCCGAAGGCGAAGGCCGGACTGCGAGAACTGTACTACCGCCGGGTGGGTGGGACAAGCGCGGTCGTCAGGCTTGCGCGGGTTTGGGCTCCATCCACAGCTTGCCGATGAGCATCAGGAGGACCAGCATGGCCGCGCACAGTCCGAAGACCACGCGGACGCCAACGTACTGGGTGAGAATGCCGGAGAGTACGAGCCCGGAGATCTGCGCGGTGAAGATGATGGACATGAAGGTGGAGCCCACGCGGCCCATCAGCTCTGGCGGGGTGGCCTGCTGGAAGAGGGTCTGCGACGGCACGATGATTCCGGCGACGCTGAAGCCGATGATGAAGTTGCCGAGGATGGTCGACCAGAGGTGCGGCAGGGCAGTGAGGATGACCAGACCAATCGCTATACCGCAGAGGCCGGAGTAGACGAGCATGGTGTTGGCAAGCTTTTTGCCGAAGGTGTTGAGGCCGTTGATGCCGAGGAGCATCCCCAGACCGATCATGGCGGAGGCGATGCCGAAGGCGCGGGTGGAGGCGTGCAGGGAATCGCGCACGTAGACCGCGATCAACGGGCCGAAGCAGCCCAGTACAAACATGCCTGCGGCCATGGCGAGGATGACGAAGAGCAACGCCGCATGATGCACGATAAAGCCGATACCCTGCTTCATATCCAGCCAGATTTTCTTGAGCGCTGATGCGTCTTCATGCGCAGAGTGAGCCTGTGGTGCAGGCGTGCTCGATTTGAGTAGAGGGATTGATGCGATGAGTACGGCCGAGCCGACGAAGCTGACCGAATCCAACGCATAGCAGCTGATGGGGCCGAAGGAGGCGACCATGAAGGCGGCGATGGCTGGCCCGATGATTCGCATACCGAACATCACCTGTTGCATCAGCGCGTTGGCGGAGCGCAGGCCATGTAGAGGTACGGCGGAGCGAATGGCTACCCCCTGAGCAGGGCCGAAGAAGCTGGAGACGACGGAGATGCCGCTGAGGATGAGGTAGAAGTGCCAGGGGCGGTTGGCAAAGATCAGTAGCAGAACCAGCCCGGCGCGGATGGCGTCGCTCGATACCATGGTTGGCTTGAGCGGCCAGCGGTCGACGAAGACTCCGGCGATGATGCCCAGTACGGCGATGGGTAGCATGTACGCAATCTGGACGCCGGTGACCTGCTGGGCGGTGGCGTTGAGCTTGAAGGTGAGAATGCCGATGACGGCAAAGAGGGCGAGGAAGTCGCCGAAGGTGGAGATGATCTGCGCGTACCAGAGGCGGCGCAGCATGGGGATGCGCAGGACCTCTCCCATGCCGAGAGGTTCGGGCGGCGCGGGGGTGGTGGCTGCGAGGTCTTCAACGTCGACGGTTTGGGGTGCTGCTTGTTGGGTTTCGTTCATGGTTTCAGACTCCGGATGAGAACTCAGTAGTCGAAGGAAGACTATCCGGTTCTATTGTTGAGAACATACTCGACGAGCGCTTTGGACGAGCTGCTGAAGGACTCTTCGCGTGCCAAAAAGTGATCGAGAAATGTATGAAAAAAGGAATTAGCTATTAGAGTCGTGGCTGCAAACTCAGCGTCAATTTTTTTGTCGAGACGTCCGAGGCTCTGCTCGTCGCGAATGTAACGGCGCAGACGTGAGACCGCACCGTGTGGGCCTTTGCTGCGACTGAGGAGGGTATCGCGGTAGGCAGCTAAGAGGACAGGATCGGCAAAGAGCGCGCAGAGCATCGGGCCGACGCGTTGATGGAAGGCAAAGATCGCCCGCACCACTCGGTCAAGGTTCTTCTGCGGTGTGGACTTGCCGACCGCCTCATCCAGTGCTTTGAGCGGGATCAGCATGGTGGGAAGGTTCTCTTCGAGCACGGCGAGCAGCAGCTCCAGGCGTCCTTTGAAGTGGACGTAGAGGGCAGCCTCCGAGCAACCAGCCTCAGCAGCGATGGCCCGGGTGGTGACTGTGGCAAGACCCTGGGTGCGGATCAATTTCTCGGTAGCCGCAAGTATTTGGGGCCGCCTGCTGGGGCGGCCGCGTACCGGCTTTTCGGATGCTGCAGATTCAATTTTCTTCTTCATGGCGCTTGACGGAAGTGTATCCTCCGCGTATCTCTTTTAATTAATAGTAAGTGATTACTAATTATTGTACAATGCGTTATGCGGCGCAGCGCAAAATTAACTCGACCCGGGGTACTGCAAATGACGGAGCAGGCAAAGAATCTCAAACTGGCACGAATCCTCATGACATTCATCCTGATTGTGGGCAGCGCGTTGTCCTTTGTGTTGGACTGGAGCCCAAACCACCTGCTAAATCCGCTGTGGCACGCTCATGCACGCTTTTATGGAGCGTTGCTGCTGTTCTTCCTTGCGGGCGCGTCGCTGACGGGTGTCTGGTTGATGTGGAGAAGGTCAGTGGAGCCCCACGTTGGGGTACGGGTTGCGGCGCTACTGTCTATTGCCTACTGGCCGCCACTCTTTTACGTGCCGTTTCTGCTTACTTCAGCTAGCTGGTGGGCGGGCAGGCCGGGCGCGGAACCCGGGATTGACGGGCAGATTGTGTACCCCAACCTGATTGTGGCGGCACACTTTCTGCTCGTCACGCCGGGTGCTCTATGGTTATCGCGAAGAGGTGGTGAACCACTCGAAACGACAATCGCTGGGTAGGGGTATTTCGGGCTGGCGGAAGGGATTTACAAGGGGGCAATCGAAAGGGGGGATTGGGCTGTAATATCAGAGAAGAAGCGAGAGGTGGAATGAACGAAGGGCACTGGGTATTACTGATTGCAAGTGAGGTGGGCGGGACGGACTCCGTATCGGACCGCGCCATGGAGCGTCTGGTCGATGCGATTGGCAAAGAGGGGTATGAGGTGGTTCGCACCTCGACTCCGGAGGACGGATTATCGCTGGTAACCTCGGACCCCTCGCATAGCGCGATCCTGCTGGACTGGGACCTTGAAGGCGAGAACCAGTTTGACGAGCGTGCAGCGCTGAAGATTATTCGCGCGGTGCGTCGTCGCAATAAAAAGGTTCCGATCTTCCTGATTGCGGATAGAACACTCGTGAGTGAACTGCCGCTCGAAGTGGTGAAACAGGTGCACGAGTACATCCACCTGTTTGGAGATACGCCTGCGTTTATTGCGAGCCGCGTGGACTTCGCGGTGGAGCGGTACAACGAGCAGTTGCTGCCGCCTTATTTTAAGGAACTGAAGAAGTACAACGACCAGGGTGCCTACTCTTGGGACGCACCGGGACATATGGGTGGCGTAGCGTTTTTGAAGCACCCGATCGGCATGGAGTTTCACCGCTTCTTTGGCGAGAACATCATGCGTTCGGACCTCGGTATCTCGACGTCGCCGCTGGGCTCGTGGCTGGACCACGTTGGGCCTCCGGGCGAGTCGGAGCGCAACGCCGCGCGCATCTTTGGTGCGGACTGGACCTTCTATGTGCTGGGTGGGTCTTCTACGTCCAACCAGATCGTTGGGCATGGAGTGATCGGGCAGGACGACATCGTCCTTGCGGATGCGAACTGCCACAAATCTATTTGTCATTCGCTGACGGTGACTGGTGCGCGCCCGGTGTATCTCACGCCAACGCGCAATGGCTACGGCATGATTGGCCTGGTGCCGCTGAAGCGTTTCAGCCCGGAGGCGATCCAGGAGCTGATCAAGAACAGCCCCTTCTCGGCGAAGGCGGTGTCGCAGATTCCTACGTATGCTGCGGTGACGAATTCCACCTACGACGGGCTCTGCTACGACGTAAATAAGGTGGTGACAGAGCTGGCGAAGAGCGTGCCGCGCATCCACTTCGACGAAGCCTGGTACGCGTATGCGAAGTTTCACCATATCTATCGTGGACGGTTTGCGATGGACGTGCCGGATGAGATGCCGGACCGGCCGCAGCTCTTCGCAGTGCAGTCGACACACAAGATGTTGGCGGCGTTCTCCATGGCATCGATGGTGCACATCAAGCTGAGCCCGCGGGCTCCGCTGGACTTCGACCAGTTCAACGAGTCATTCATGATGCATGGCACCACGTCGCCCTTTTATCCGCTGATCGCTTCGCTGGACGTTGCTGCAGCGATGATGGACGAGCCCGCTGGACCCACGCTGATGGACGAGACGATTCAGGATGCCATCAGTTTTCGCAAGGCTATGTCGTCTGTAGCGCATCGGTTGAAGGCTGCTGAGGTGGCAGGGGATGGGTGGTTCTTCCGCCTGTTCCAGCCGGACCAGGTGACTGACCCCGTCGACGGCAAGACGTATGTATTTGAAGAGGCACCGGACGATCTGCTGGCGGAGAACTCCAGCTGCTGGACGCTGAAGCAGGGCGAGGACTGGCATGGGTATAACGACGACGACATCGCCGACGACTACTGCATGCTGGATCCCACCAAGGTTACGATTCTGACGCCGGGTGTGAACGCGCAAGGGGTGCTGGCACCCTCGGGAATTCCGGGTGCGATCCTGACCGAGTTCCTGGATGCTCGCCGCGTAGAGATCGCCCGTACCGGGGATTACACGGTGCTGGTGCTGTTCTCGGTCGGAACGTCCAAGGGTAAATGGGGCTCACTGCTGGAGAACCTGTTCGAGTTCAAGCGGCTCTACGATACCGAGGCTCCGCTGAACGAGGCTCTGCCGGATCTAGTGGCTAAGTATCCTGCGCGCTATCGCAACGTGACGCTGCGTGAGTTGAGCGATGAGATGCACGCCGCCATGATCGAGCTGGACCTCGTGAAGCTTGTAGAAGACGCGTGCGAAGTTGATCCGGAGCAGGTGCTGACGCCGTCCGAAACGTATCAGAAGCTGCTGCGCAACGGCACCGAAAAAGTGAAGTTTTCGGAGATGGCGAACCGGATCACGGGTGTGATGCTGGTGCCGTATCCACCGGGGATTCCGCTGAGCATGCCGGGTGAGCGGCTGGGAGCGATTGGTAGCCCGGTGATGCGGCTGATCCTGGCGTTTGAGGAGTTCGGCAAACGGTTTCCAGGGTTCGAGCGCGAGGTGCATGGCATCGAGGTCGACGCTGACGGCAACTACTGGATGCGCAGCGTCATCGAGGCGCGGAACAAGTCGCGCAAGAATGGCAAACAGCCGCCTAGCTCGGCACCGCCGGTGAAGCGGAAGAGGAAGGTGCCTGCTGTGCCTCTAGCTGCTCCTTTATCGGTTCGTCCGTTGGAAGATGAGAATACGAACCCGGAGTTGAACCAGGAACATACTCGGTAGCTGTTGGGTAGAAAGCAAGGGCCGGATTCGCGATTGCGAGTTCGGCCCTTGCTGCGTCTGGTTGGGCGCTGCGACTAGGGTGTCGCGTCGAGCCAGTCGAGTGGGGTGACGAACTTCGTGCTGGTGGCCTTGCAGAGCTCCAAAAGTTTTTGGGTGGCTTCGACGGTGGGGATGCGGGGTTGGCCGAGGGCTTTGTCGCCGCCGTCATGGAGGACGATGTTAGAGGCCAACCCCTGCTGACGATTTTTTCCGATGCCGCGTTGGAGGCGGTCGAGGAGGGTTTCGGGGGTGGTGGGGAGCCAGTCGGAGACGATGATGTTCCACTGGACAGTGGTCAGGCCGAGGTCGCGGGCGACGCGGAGAACGTAGGGGCGGCGGGCACCGTGGGGGGGGCGGAAGAGGCGGATGGGGATGCCGAGGGTGTCCTCGAGGGCGGCGTTGCAGTCGGTGAGCTGCTGGCGGATGCGGGTGGCGGTTTGCCAAGGAAGCCAGGGATGGTCCTGCGTGTGGTTGCCGATCACGTGGCCGGCGGCTGCGACTGCGCGGGCGATCTTAGGCCGTTGGCGGACGTAGCGGCCGATCATGAAGAAGGTGGCGCGGACGTCGTACCGGGCGAGGACTTCGAGGAGCCGCTCGGTGGCGACGTCGTTGGGGCCGTCGTCGTAGGTGAGGGCGATTTCTTTGGGGCGGCGGGGGGCGACCAGGACGGGGCCGAAGATCTGGGATTGGGGCCAGAGGGCAGCGTAGGTCGCTCCGCCCAGCACGGCGGCTGTGCCGAGTGTGGTGGCAGAGACGATGGCGGCGGTGGTGAGGAGGGAGGTGGCAGCGATAGAGGTTGGGTGCGGCATCGGCTGCTTTGCTCTCCTTGTTACTACCTTACTTGGAGCGCGTCTCATCTGCGGAGAACTGAAAAGAGAAATCAAAAGGAGGCGGCATTTGGCATACGTAAAGGCAGGGTTTAGTAGATGAGGACGCCGATGCGGTAGGTGGTGAAGTTTGGGTTGGACTCGGAGGGTGGACAGGCGCCTATGGCAACCTTCTGGTTGCGGGAGTGGAGTTGGGGGAGGACGGTGGCGGGGAGGTCGTGGAGGTCGGGGCCCTCCCACTGGAGGATGAGGGTGGGCTGGGTGAGGGAGGTGGTTCCGGTGGAGCAGGCACGGCGGGCGTCCTGACGAGCTTCAGCGGAGGGGTTGGGCTGGATGCCGCGACTGAGGAGGACCTGTTGGGCCTGGGCTTCAACCTGGATGGGGGTGTAGGTGGCGACGGTGCGGCTGAAGTCTTCGACGGCGAAGAGCAGGCCAGCGGTGTCGCGGTGGTTGGTGGGGACGACGGCGATGCCGATGGCGGTGAGGTGGGGGTCAAGAATGTTGGCGCGGTGGACGGGGCTGTGCATCCAGGCATCGTGGATCTCGGCGGGGGTGGAGCCGTTGCCGGCGACGTTCTCGGAGATGGTGCTGAAGCGGGCCCCGGCGTGGGCGGCGCGGGTGAGGAGGTCGGGTTCGCCGGGGTACTGGTGCTGGGCGATGCCTCCGGCACGAGCGGTGAGGGTGGCGTGAAGGCGGGCGGCTCGGGCGAGGGCTGGGTCCCAGGTGAGCGGTGCGAGGTGGTATTGGGCGCGGGACTGGTTGGTGAGCTGGAGGAGGGTCTGCTCGGGTGGGGACTGTGCGTGAGCTTGGGGAATGGCTAGGGTGATGAGTAGGGCGAGTTGGAGGAGGGTGCGCATTCGGCTTGGGGCCCTACTTCTATTTGATTAGACCCTATTTAGGTGGAGAAGTTGGGTCGAACAAGCCAGCAATCGAGCCTATTTCCATGCCAAACTGTACAAAAAATATATAAACTGGCTATGAAATAAGACTGATGCGGCTAGATGTATTTTCGCGACGAGTTCTTTATATTCATTTTCGTAGACAATTACCATCAATCTAGATCTTCAAAATCTGAAAAGGCATCATCTTTTATTTGGTTCCAGCTTCTAACAATCCAAGTCAAAAAAGGAAGCAAATGGAGTTCTAGAGGAAAGAGTAGTTAGATCTAGTTACAACCGCCTTGCATAAGCATGAGAATTTCGGAGACGCCTTCTGAAAAGCTCGCCAGAACCACTTGGCACAGATAAGCCAACTTCGAGGTTTATACGAAGAGTCGATAGACTGACCAAAGGCAGGTCGGTGCTACCTCCTTCCGAACTTCTGGTAGAAGTTGTCAGTACAGCAGATAGCGGATGCTAAGAAGCTCATATTTCGAAACAGCTACTTGGACCGCCTAAAATCTTCGTGCCTGCATGCAACAATCCCAGCTATCCAGATTTTTTGCTCTCATTTCGAATTCTTCAACAAGCTTGTCGGTTCTGTTCAGCCGCGTGGTTTCGCAGGTATAGCAATGATTCTTTCTTCGATTTTGCTAGGTTCGATCAACTTGGTATTCCGATTTACGAGCCGCCAAAAGATGGGACATACGACTCCGATCAAAAAGACCAGAAACCCCAGCGCATTTCCCCAATTGCGACCGCTCGAAGTCAGCGTTGTGGTTCCACCGCTAGTGAGCGATCTAACGCTTTGTATCGATCCATTCCTCTTATTCAAGAGTCGAGATCCAGAATTACGCTTGCTTCATGCGAACATTTTCGAGCAAGTTGCTGATGGCGTAAGCGCCATCAACAAAGATAACGAGTCCGACGTTAAGTACACCCTAGATTCTCCGGAAGCGGCAGAAATCGGCTTTGGATACGGCACACGCGACAAAAAAGGATCTGGCCTAGGTAAAATCCTCACGGATCTACTTATTGGTTCACTGAAATTGTCACCGGCAATGATGGAGAGAGGCATCCGACATATTGAAGAAATGTAGCTTATCTCTCCAGGAATAGGGCCTGATCGAGAGGGCAATATTGCCTCAAATATCTTGAAGCAATATGTAATTCAATACACGCAACGTCAATGCGAGGTTCACAATCTTCCGATTCAGTCCTTAGTGTCTGTCAGCTGGATCGCAAATAAAAGCGTATCGTGCCCTTTTTTGACTACGGCAAACGGCAAAAGAAAATTTTATCTGTACTTTAGATGCTCGAAACTTTCAGTTGGGACATCTCATCTAACAACGATGATGCCTAACCTTCTCGACCCCCTCCAACTCGGCGACCTTCATCTCCCCAACCGCGTCTTCATGGCACCCCTCACCCGCCTGCGCGGCACCGTCGACCACATCCCCACGCCCATTCAGGCCGAGTACTACGCCCAGCGCGCCTCCGCCGGACTCATTCTTTCCGAAGGCACCCCCGTCGATCCCTTCGGCGTCGGCTACCCGCAGGTCCCAGGCATCTGGTCCAAAGAACAAACCGAGGCATGGAAACCCATCACCGCTGCCGTCCATAACGCTGGTGGCCGCATCTTCGCCCAGGTCTGGCACGTCGGCCGCATCTCAGACCCCATCTATCTCAACGGCCAACTCCCGGTCGCTCCTTCGGCCATCGCTGCTGAAGGCCATCCGTCCCTCGTCCGCCCCGTCAAAGACTTCGTCACCCCCCGCGCCCTGGAGCTGCACGAGATCAAAGACGTCGTCGAAGCCTTCCGGCGCGGCGCACAGAACGCCCAGCTTGCCGGATTCGACGGCGTGGAAATCCACGGAGCCAACGGCTACCTGCTCGACCAGTTCCTGCAGGACGGAACCAACCACCGCACCGACGAGTACGGCGGCCCCATCGAAAACCGTGCCCGCCTACACCTCGAAGTCGCCGATGTCGCCATCTCCGTATTCGGCCCCGGTCGCGTCGGCATGCACCTCGCCCCACGCTCTGGTGTCCATGGCATCTCCGACTCCAACCTCTCCGGCACCTTTACCTACCTCGCCACCGAGCTCGGCAAGCGCAAGATCGCCTTCATCGCCGCCCGCGAGTCCGTCGGCCCCGACTCCCTCGGCCCCACGCTCAAGCAAGCCTTCGGTGGCGTCTATGTAGCCAATGAAGCTCTCAACCAGCAAACCGGCCAACAGCTCCTCGACGAGAGCAAGGCCGACGCAGTCGCTTACGGAAAGCTCTACATCGCCAACCCCGACCTGGTCGAACGCTTCGCCCAGGGTGCCCCATTGAACACCCCCGACTCTGCCACCTTCTACTCGCATGGTCCAGAGGGCTACATCGACTACCCGGCCCTACAGCCCGAATTAGCCAACGCATAGAACCACAACATTCGATGGAGTGATGGCGCATAGAGAGACTTTCTATGCGCCATCGCTTTTGAAGCTATATTCCTCTGATCATTCTTGCCAACGACGCAAAAGAATTTACGCCTTACCCCGCAGCTTCGCCGCCCACCAGCGCGACCCAACCAGAAGAAATCGCCAGTCCTTTAAAAACTCCGGCGGCTTGCCCTCAAAGGCATGTCCGATAAACTGAAGCATCCACCCAGACACAAACATAGCCAAGGCAATCCACAAACCCGGTCGCCAGAAGATTCCAACCACAAACAGCGGCAGCGAAGCCAGAATGATAGGAATTCCAAAGGTATGGGTCAGCCTGTTCAGCGGATGCTGATGGCTCTCCGAATACTCCGCAATCCAACTCTCCCAACTACGTCCAGCAAGCATGTGCGAAATACTACGCCGCGGATGCTACTCTGCCGAATCCATTTTTCAGACCCACTTTCCTTCGCCACGCAGCGCCCATGTTAGGAGATTTGCTCTAGACTTCTCCCCATGCAGAAGGCCCTCTACCCCGCCACCATCTTCCTCTCGTCCCTCCTGCTCTTTCTCATCGAACCCATCGCCGCCAAACAACTCGTCCCCATCCTCGGCGGCTCCTCGGCCGTCTGGCTCACCTGCCTGGTCTTCTTCCAGATAACGCTCCTCCTCGGCTATCTCTACGCTCACGCCCTCACACGCATCATGCAGACCAAGGCGCACCTCGCGCTCATCGTCATCGCGGCTGCACTTTCGCTGACGCTGCTCTCCCCGCACATCACCGCCGACCCCAGCCACCCCGTCCGCGCCATCTTCCTCCTCCTCAGCACTTCCATCGGAGTGCCATTCCTGCTGCTCGCCTCCACCAGCCCACTCCTGCAAGCCTGGCTCGCCCGCAGCACAAACTCCGCCGTCCCGTACCGCCTCTTCGCCCTCTCGAACGTCGGCTCGCTGCTAGCGCTCTTCCTCTACCCCACCCTCATCGAACCCTATCTCACCCTGAGCCATCAGTGCCTGCTCTGGATCGTCGCCTTCCTCATTTACGCCGCTCTACTCACCTGCATCACAGCCCAAACCCCGGCACCATCGAACGAGATCCCCAAACCCGCACCAGACGCCAACAGCCAAGCGCCGACAACCCGGCAGAAGCTCCTCTGGTTCCTCCTCCCCATGGCCGCTGCCATGCAGCTCACCGCAGTCACCGCGCACCTCACCGCGGACATCGCCGCCATCCCGCTCCTCTGGATGCTTCCGCTCAGCGTCTACCTGCTCTCCTTCATCATCGCCTTCGAATACCCCGGCCTGTATAAGCGCGCCACCATCACCCGCCTGCTGGTCGTCCTGCTCGCCAGCCTCGGCTACGCCCTCTCCAAGACCGACACCTCTCTCCCCATCGCCATCAGCATTACCTTCTTCCTCGCCGAGTGCTTCTTCGCCTGCCTCTTCTGCCATGCAGAGGCCCACGCCCTCAAACCCACGCGCGCCTCCGACTCCACCCTCTTCTATCTCCTCATCGCGGCCGGCGGAGCCACCGGAACCTTCTTCATCGGCATCGCCTCCCCGCTGCTCTTCTCTGCCAACTACGACCTCCCCCTCGCCTTCGCCATCACTGCCGCCGTCGCCATTCCCACCCTCTGGCGCGAAGGCCTGGTCCAGCGCGTCCTCTGGGGCATCGCGTGTGCCGGCCTCTTCCTACTCGCCATCATGCTGCACGTCGCCTACCAGCGCGATGCCATCCTCGTCACCCGAAATTTCTACGGAACCCTGCGCATCAAGCAGACCGACCACGCTCCACTCAGCAACGGCCAATTCAGCCAGCAAGCAGCGCCCACCCGCATGATGCTCAACGGCACCATCCAGCATGGCAACCAAATCTTCTCGCCCGCGTTGGCCCACACCCCCACCACCTACTATGCCGCGAACTCCGGCGTCGGCTTGGCCCTCACCCTCTGCTGCAACGGACGCCCGCGCATCGTCGGTGTCATCGGCCTCGGCGCCGGAACCCTCGCCGCCTACGGACAGCCGGGTGACCGCTTCCACTTCTACGAGCTCAACCCTGCCGTCCAGCCCATCGCCCGCAACCTCTTCACCTACCTGCGCGATTCAACCGCCACCATCACCATCGCTGAAGGCGACGCCCGCAACACCCTCTCTACCGAGCCAGCGCAGCACTTCGACGTCCTGGTCATCGACGCTTTCTCCGGCGACGCCATCCCCCTCCACCTCCTCACCACCCAGGCCCTGGAGCTCTACCAGCGCCACCTCGCACCCGGCGGCATTCTCGCCTTCCACATCTCCAACCAATTCGTAGAACTCGCCCCCGAGATCGCGCTCCTCGCCGCCAACGCCCACCTCCACGCCATCGCCATCGACAGCCCCTCCAACCCCGCCGAAGGCGCCTACCGCTCCTCCTGGGTCCTCGTCACCAACAACCCAGCCTTCCTCGCCAACTCCCTCATCATCAACAACGCCGCCCCTATCCCCCACGTCCCAGGCACACGCCTCTGGACCGACGACTACTCCAGCCTGCTACCCCTGCTCAAGTTCTAGCCACCATCCGATCTCTCGTGAGAATCACCACCCGGGTGCCCCATTCATGCAGCTTCATTGTCAAGTTCCAGTACATCCTTTACAGATCGTTATCAGGACATCCTTTACAGTGTGGTGTTCAGCGGGGAGCGTTCCACTGCAGTGGAACGCTCCCCGCTGAGATCGATTTCCTG
>JANYER010000435.1 GCA_025359825.1 Granulicella sp. | reverse complement strand
GTTCGTCTGCTTCCTGCTCTTCCTCGCGACCACCATCAATTACATGGACCGCAACGTCTTCGGCCTCGTCGAGCCGATGCTCCATAACGTGGACTTCATGGGCTGGAACGCCCACGCCGACAAGTTCCACCAGCCCGTCTTCGACAACAACTTCGGCAACGTCCTCATCTTCTTTCAGATCGCTTACGGCGCAGGCTTCCTCATCGCTGGCCGGGTCATCGACAAATTCGGCACTAAAACCGGCTACGCCCTTGCCATCCTCATCTGGGGCCTTGCCTCCATGAGCCATTCGCTGGTCGGCTCCGTCATGGGCTTCTGCATCGCCCGCATCTTCCTCGGCCTCGGCGAGTCCGGCAACTTCCCCGCCGCCATCAAAGCCGTCAGTGAATGGTTCCCCACCGCTGAGCGTGGCAAGGCCGTCGGCCTCTTCAACTCCGGCGCCAACGCCTCCGCCCTCATCGCTCCCTGGCTCATCCCCATCGTCACCGCCCGCTGGGGCTGGCGCGCCGCCTTCCTTACCACCGGCTCGCTTGGAATGGTCTGGCTCATCATCTGGCTACTCTTCCCCTACAACCGCCTGCGCCGCGCCTCTACCCAGACCCAGGTCAACCTCCAGGCCGACTTCGCCGCGCAGGCCGCCAACGGCGGCAACATCCCCCTCAGTGCTCTGCTCAAGCGCAGGGGGACCTACGCCTTCGCCATCGCCAAAGGCCTCACCGACGGCGTCTGGTGGTTCTATCTCTTCTATCTCCCTCAGTTCCTCAATCGCAACTACGGCCTCACCCTCAAAGACGCCTACTGGTACATCGTCGCCGTCTACATGGTCTCGTCCGTCGGCTCCATCGCGGGTGGTTCACTCTCCGGCATGTTGATGAACCGCGGCTACTCCACCAATCGCGGCCGCAAGACCGCCATGCTCATCACGGCACTGTGCGTCCTACCCGTCGTCTTCGTCCCGCATATGAGCGCACTCTTCCCCTCGAACGCATGGCCAGCAACCCTGCTGATCGCTCTCGCCGCAGCCGCTCATCAGGGCTGGAGCGCGAACCTCTTCTCGACCCCGGCAGATATGTTCCCTTCCACCGCCGTCTCCACCATCGTCGGCATCGGCGGCGCAGCCGGAGCCATCGGCGGAGCGGTCTTCACCTGGGTCGTCAAACGCAACCTCTCCCTCCACCAGCTCCTGGTCTTCGCCATGGCAGCCAGCGCCTACGTCATCGCTCTCGCCATCTTCCAACTCCTGGTCCCAAGACTAGGAGTCAAAACCGCCGAACCCGCCTAAAACCAGCACATCCCGGGTGCCCCATTCATCCAGCTTCATCGGATGAATGGGCATCGTGCAAACCAAGGCCCCGGCGAACGCTTTTGCTCGCTGAAGCGGAAGGCACGACCGCTCTCGACTCCTGACCATTCACGAATCCGTCATCCTGAGCGAAGTCGAAGGACCCCGAAGCTGCTCAAATAACCTTCACACTTCGATCCACTCGACCTCGAGTGCGGGTGCCCCATCTCTCGATTTTGAGATGTGGGCATCGCGCAAAGCGCGACAGCTCTCCTCACCCCGCACCCAAACCTCACAACTCCACGAGATTTTCGCTACGGAAGGGCACACGTTTACGTGTGCCAATAAACCACCTCGCCGGAGGTGACACCGCCCTGCCCTGAGCGAAGTCGAACGGGCAGGAGTGCAGCCCGAAGGAGCGTAACGACAAAAAATATCGCCGTTGTACTTGCCTTTGCCCTTGTTCTTACAGACCCCAAAACCAGCCTCATTCCTGCTGTGTTACCCTTCCGACAATCGTCAAATCTGATGTTTCAAGGAGCTCTAACCGCTTGAAAAAAGTGAGTCCCAAAGACCCAAAAGACGTCTCGAAAGAGTCCGCCAGGAACAATCAGGAAGAGGCCACCGGTCACAGCCAGCTCACCATGCAGGTCGTGGACCACGTTCGCGCCCTCATCGCCTCCGGTGAAGTTCACCCCGGCGACCGCCTGCCGCCCGAGCGTGAACTCGCCCGCAAGCTAAAGATATCCCGCTCCAGTCTCCGCGCCGGCATCGGCTTCCTCTCCGCCATGGGCGTGCTGAAGTCCCGCCACGGAGCAGGCACCTTCGTCTCCTCCGGCCCACCCGCGCTCGACTCCAGCTCCCTCTCCGTCCTCGGCGCGCTGCACGGCTTCCTGCCCTGGCAGATGTTTGAGGCACGCTTGGTCCTCGAAGCCAACGTCGCCGCTCTCGCCGCCGAGCGCGCCACCGACGAGCACATCGCCGAGCTCGCCGAAGAGGTCACCGAGATGTACGCCGCCCTCGACGACCCCCAGGAATACCTCATCCACGACATCCGCTTCCACCGCACCATCGCCCGCGCCGCTGGCAACCCCATCCTCGGGGCCCTCATGGAGACCATCACCGCCAACCTCTACGACAACCGCCGCCAGACCGTCGGCCAGACCCACTCCCTTAAGGAGTCAGCCGAGATGCACCGCGAGATCTTCCGCGCCATCCGCGCCCGCAACCCCATCCAGGCCCGCCGCACCATGGAGCAGCACCTCAACGACGCCCGCATGGCCGAAGACCGCGAACAGGACACCGAATCCTGAGACAGTGGGTAGTTGGTAGTGGTGAGTGATTAGGAATTGCGCTTTTCACTACCAACGAACCACTACCCACTATTCACTGCCCTTCTCCCCCCTGCTAAACTCAGGGTTGGCCACCTTAAATGTCTGAATCTCCCAAAAAGTTCTACCTCACCACACCCATTTACTACGTCAACGCGCGCCCTCACATCGGCCACGCGTACTCGACCATCGCGGCCGACGTCATCGCCCGTCGCCACCGCCTGCTGGGCGACGATACCTTCTTCCTCACCGGCACCGACGAGCACGGCCAGAAGGTCCAGCGCTCCGCTGAAAAAGCCGGCATCCCGCCCCAGCAGTTCGCCGACCAGGTTTCAAAGACCTTCTCCGACCTTTGGGCCCGCATGGGCATGACCAACGACGACTACATCCGCACCACCGACGAGCGCCACAAACGCGGCGTCCAAAAGCTCTGGAAGCACCTCGAAGAGCGCGGAGCCATCTACCTCAGCTCCTACACCGGCCAGTACTCCGTCGGCGAAGAGATGTTCATCGACGGCCCCCCCGGCACCATCGGCCCCGACGGCAAACCCACCGAAACCGTAACCGAAGAGAACTACTTCTTCAAGCTCTCCGAGTACCAGCTCCCCGTCATCAACCTCATCGAGAGCGGCGAACTCCACATCCAACCCGAAACCACCCGCAACGAAGTCCTAAGCTTCCTCCGCGGCAACGTAGCTGCTGAACTGACACAAGTTTATGACCGAGAGCCACCGCGCCTCGACGCAGAGGATCCGCAGAAAATCGCAGAAAACGAGGGAAAAGTAGCTAGGTCAACCGCTGGCCATAACTACGTTCCTGGAGCTCTAAAAGACCTCTCCATCTCCCGTACCACCTTCAACTGGGGCATCCCCGTCCCCGGCAACGAAAAGCACGTCATCTACGTCTGGCTCGACGCCCTCGCTAACTACATGACCGCCGTAGGCTATGGCTCCGACGACCCAGCCGAAATCGCCAAGTTCGAAAAGTACTGGCCCGCCGACCTCCACCTCGTAGGCAAAGAGATCACCCGCTTCCACTGCGTCTACTGGCCCGCCTTCCTGCTAGCCGCAGGCCTGCCTCTACCGAAGTCCGTAGTAGCCAACGGTTGGCTCCTCTTCGAAGACTCGAAGATGTCCAAATCCCGCGGCAACGTAGTCCGCACAGAAACCATCCTCGACGCCTTCGGCTCGCTCCTGCCCAAACCTGCCCCCACCACAGCAGACACAGGAGTAAGTCCCGCAGACATCAAAAACAACACTGCGGACGAGAAAAATCAGCCCGCAAACGAGCGTATCAACAAGGCGGACAATGGGATTAGCAGTGGGCTTCAGCCCACTGAATCAACCCCCACCCAAACAGGGGCTTTAGCCCCGGGCATCTCCGACGAAGCTTGGAAGCGCCAACAAGACCTCTTCGCCTCCGACGTAATCCGCTACTTCCTCCTGCGCGAAATCCCCTTCGGACAGGACGGCAGCTTCAGCTTCGACGCGCTGGTCCAGCGCTACAATAGCGACCTCGCCAACGGCTACGGCAATCTAGTCAGCCGCACACTGAACCTAATTGTTCAATATTGCAGTTCAACTTATGTATATGGGCGACGCTCGGGGGCAGCAATTCCGCCACTGCGGACAATCGAAAACGCAGCGTATTTGCAGTTCTCCCCACAGCTTAGAGAACTTGCAGAAGCTACTGAACAAGCCTCTGAACGAAATTTGGGCGCCTTTGAGTTTGGAAAGGCACTAGAAACCATCTGGAATTTAGTAGCAAGAACGGACGCATTTATCAGTGAGACAGCGCCTTGGAAACTTCTTAAGGAAATTTCCTCCGCTGAAAATACGGAAAGCTATGATCAACTGACGGACCAGCACGGAAAAGCACTAATTCGGCTCGAGGACATTCTCTACACGGCCTCTGAATCTATCCGCATTATCACCGCGTTACTCTATCCGTTCCTTCCCAATACAACCGCCAAAGTTTGGAAGCAACTCGGCTTTGAAACGCACATCGAACAAGCAGCCCGCAACGGCGAACTTAAAAATCTAAAATGGGGCGGCCTCAAACCCGGCACAAAGCTAGGCACCCTCGCCCCCATCTTCCCCCGAGCCCCCAAGGAACTCATCCAGACCATGACCGACGCGGAATCCAACAACACTCCAGTCCCCACTCCCTCGAAGTTCATCGACGAGAAGACCACCCACACCTCCCCCATCACCGAAGACCCTACCCATCCAGCCGCCCCTCCACGCGCCATCTCACCCGACGCCGCCACACCATCCGTCGGCGGCAGCCACGCCATCACCACCGAGCGCCCCGACACCCCGTCCCACACCGAAGCCCCTGCCTCCGGTGTCTTCGCCAACGCCGCCGCTCAATCTGACATTCCTGACACACCCCAGATCGCCATCGACGACTTCGTCAAAATCGACCTCCGCGTCGCCCAGATCGTCGTCGCCGAGCGCATCCCCAAGGCCGACAAGCTCCTCCGCCTAGAAGTCGATCTCGGGTACGAAAAGCGCCAGATCCTCTCCGGCATCGCCGAGTGGTACACCCCTGAAGACCTCCTCGGACGCCGCATCGTCATCATCGCCAATCTAGCCCCCCGCAAGATGCGCGGCCTGGAGTCCCACGGCATGCTCCTGGCCGCATCCCACGGCGAAAACGGCAAGCCAGTCCTCGCCACCTTCGGCGAAGACATCGCCCTGGGCTCACGCCTCCGCTAACCCCGCCCGGCAACCAGCCCGTAGCCTTCCGCATGGTCCGCCACAGGCGGACCATGCGCGTTCAAGTGTGCTGCAAGTTCAGCTTTGAAAGGGCGCGGCTTCAGCCGCGCCGCCGAATTCCTTGGAAAGGGTGGCTTCAGCCACTGAGGGAATCTTCCCCATTTCCGAATACCAAGGCCTGCAAAATCCTCCCCCACCCCTTGACAAACCAACACCTCAAACGACCCTACTTATCACTACCATCCCAATTCCGTCGCAACCCAGCTCAGATTAAGTCCAGACCTAAGCCCAATCATCCTTAGACTTTGCACACTTTTGGCGGGGGAGGGGGGGACTACTTCTTAGCCTCTACCCCAATCGCCACCACCACATACCGAGCCGTCCCCGGCCCCACATTGTGCAGCGTATGCAACGTCCCCTGCGCCACGTAGATCACCCCACCCGGTCCTACCTTCTCAGAAGCGTCCCCATGTTCAAACGCGACCGTCCCTTCCACCACTGTAATAATCTCCGAGTGCTGAATCACATGCTGAGGATTGGCCTTCATCCCCGCCGGCTGGCTGGACTCATGCACCGAAACCGCCTCCCCCGACACCAGCAACCCCTTGATCGTGTCGCGGCTCTCCCCACCATTCGCCATCAGCCGCACCGGCATCGCCTCCACCGGATACACCTTGGAGGTAGCCAACACCACCGGAGCCGCAGCAGGACCCTGCCCCCGCGCTCCAGCCACTCCAGCCAAAATCTCCACCAAAACCAATCCAAATCCACGCAGCCGCAAAGTCATCCCAACCTCCAGACGTTACCCACTACCAACTACCCACCACCCACTATCTTTTTATACCGGCGTCACTGCGTTCGGCCGCCCAATCGCCACCACAAAGTACTGCGCCGTAATGTCGCCAACGTTCTTCATTCCATGCATCACCATCGACGCGTTGAACATGATGCCACCCGGCCCCACCCGCGTCGGATTACCATCGTTATCGAACTCAATCAGCCCCTCCCGCACCAGGATGAACTCCGAATGCCGATGCTTATGCGGAGGATGCGGCATCTGTCCCGGCGGCAGCGTCGTCTCATGCACCTCCACAAACTCACCCGTAGCCGTCATCCCCTGCACCACCGCGCGACTCGCCCCACCGTTCGCAGAAGGCTTCACCGGCAGCTTCTCAAACGGATAGATATGCGACTTGGACATCACCAGTTCGCCCGGCAAGGACTGCGCGACCGTCTGCGGCACCTCAGCCCCAGCCGATACACCACCCAGAGCCATCAGCGCCGAAAGCGCCACTAGAACATCCCGCCGCCCCATCGTGCTCTCCGCAACGGAAGAATTAGATACAGCCAAATCCACAGGATTTTTCATCCCGCCATCCTAAACCCAGCAGCACACCTCCGCTAGTCCCAGCCGCCATGCAATATCCTCATAACAGATCATGCCGCTCATCGACTCCCACGCCCACCTCGACTTCTACCAAGACACCCCCGAAACTCCAGACGCCCTCAGCGCAGTCCTCACCCGCGCTCGCGAGGCTGGCGTCGAAACCATCCTCGCCATCGGCATCGGCGACGGCCCCGCCACCATGCATCAGGCACTCGACATCGCCAACCAGCACACCAACGTCTACGCCAGCGTCGGCATCCACCCGCAGGAGGCCGCCCACGCCACCCCAGAAGCACTCGCCCGCCTCACCGCACTCGCCGCCGATCCCCGCTGCATCGCCATCGGCGAGATAGGCCTCGACTACTACCACGCCGACAACCCCCTGCCACCCATCCAAAAAGAAGCCTTCATCGCCCAGATGAAGATCGCCGCCACCCTGCGCAAGCCCATCCTCATCCACTGCCGCACCAGCGAGCTCGCCAGCCCCGCCGCCAAAACCATCTTTGAGCAGCACGGCAATGCCGACGCCGCCTGGGACGA
>JANYER010000400.1 GCA_025359825.1 Granulicella sp. | reverse complement strand
TCCCCCTACCACCCCCTCCCCCCCCCCTATCATTTACTAAGTCCATTATTTACTATGGTTTACGGGGTGTCACTCCCGCCAAAATATTCCAAACAAAGGGGTTAGGGGTAAAATATTCCAAACAAAGGAGTTAGGCTCGGTGGTGGGTCGAGTGTACTTCCTTGCTTGTTCTCTCATTCAATTGTAGCGAGTGCACCATAACTAAATACTCATTTATTTTTAGGTTTTATCTGTTGATGTAGGTGGAGTTAGCTGTTTTCGAAGGGCGCTGGGGGCTTGACAGGTTTTGAGACGAACGCAGAGAGCGGGGAGTTTAGGCGGCGATGCGTGGACGGTTACTTTCCCACCCATCGTGCGATCAGGCGCACTCAGGGTGGGGCACCCGAAGATCTGTGGTGGATTGGAGAGCGATCGTGCTGCGCACGATGCCCCAACATGCAATGAAGCTGCATGTTGGGGCACCCGGCACTCGAGGTTGAACGGTTCGAACGGTAGGGGTGGTGTCGAGTGCTTCGGGGTCCCTTCGGCTTCGCTCAGGGCAGGCTCTTCGACTGTGCTCAGGATGACATGTTTTGGGGGAGGGTGGGAGAGCGGTCGGGCTCTGCCCGATACCCACCCTTCGCTAAAAACAGAAGCGCGAAGGATGGGGCACCCGGAGTTTTGTTGTGGTTGGTAGGGGGTATGCTCCGGGTATTTTTACAGAGGAGTGAGGCTGTCTTAATCGAAGCTTCAGGGTCTCGGACTATGATGCGGGGTAGATTGCCTGCTGATTGTTAACGCTGCACGAACGTGGAGATAGAAACGATGACGAAGATGACGCAATTTTTTGCTGTTGCAGCTTTGGTAGCGATGGTTCCGGTGATGAGTGTTGCGCAGAGCGGCCCCTACAAAGTGCTGCGGACGGAGAAGGTGGGCGGGGTTGGCGGGTTCGACTATGTGAACGCAGATGAGGCAGGACGTGGGCTGTATGTTGCGCGGTCGGGCGCTCCGGGGCATGTGTCGGTGTTCAACCTGGACACGCTGGCTTCGACTGGAGAGATTGCAGACGTGAGCGGGCATGGGGTGGTGGTGGATGTAAAGTCCGGACACGGGTTTGTGACCAGCAAGCCGGTGACGATGTTCGATTTGAAGACGCTGGCGAAGATCAAGACGATTGAGGTGCAGGGAAGTCCAGACGGAATGTTGGCCGATGCAACGGCTGGACGGGTATATATCCTGAGCCATAGCGCGCCGAACGTAACGGTCCTGGATGCGAAGGACGGGTCGATTGTGGGTACGCTGGATCTGGGTGGCGCTCCGGAGCAGGCTGTGCTGGATGGTAAGGGGAGGATGTATATCGACCTGGAAGACAAGGACAGCATCGCGGTGGTGGATACCAAGGCCCTGAAGCTGGTGACGACCTATGACCTGATGGGTAAGGGCGGCACGTGTGCTGGACTGGCGATGGATGTAAAGAACAATATTCTGTTTGCTGCCTGCCGGAAGCCTCAGATGATGGTGATCCTGAATGCCGGGGATGGAAAGATTATTGAGACTCTTCCTATCGGGTCAGGTACGGATGGAGCTGCGTTCAACCCTAAGACGATGGAAGCGTTCAGCTCAGAGGGTGGCGGGACGTTGACCGTGATTCAGGAGAAGAGTCCGACTAGCTTTGTGGTGGAGCAGACCCTGGTGACCGTACCGCGCGCGAAGACCATGGCTCTGGATGGGAAGACGGGGCGGATTTTACTGATTGCGGCGGAGTTTGGGGAGGCACCTGCGCCGACTACTCCTGGAGGACGTCCGGGACGGGCACCTATGGTTCCGGATTCGTTCAAGATTCTTGAGGTTGGGAAGTAGAGGTTCTTCTTCACCTGTCGTTTGATCGGGCGGGTTCTGGATGATGGCTTTTGGGAGTTAGGAGAGCGGTCGGGCTTTGCCCGATGCCCCACCCTTCGCGAGAGACAAGAGCGCGAAGGATGGGGACCCCGGATTCACGAGGTTGAGTGGTTCGAGAGGGATGGGCGGTGCTGGCACTCTCGGGGTCCATTCGACTGGGTAGCTCGCGATGAGGCTGCGAGCTACTTCGCTCAGGATGACAGATTTTCGTGCGAGGTAGGAGAGCGGTCGGGCTTTGCCCGATACCCCACCCTTTGCAAGAGACAGAGGCGCGAAGGATGGGGCACCCAGAATTTTAGGTGGGGTACTGGATGGCCTGCCCTATCAGGAGCAGGACTGGGGCTGGGCCTACTGGGGCGGTGCCGAGGTGTTCGAGCGTGGTGGGGGTAACTTGTTCCTCCGGGGTGGAGGCTTTGCTGACGGCGACGCAGGGGGTGTGGGCGGGGATGCCGGATTCGATGAGGCTGGCTGCGAGGGCGTTGAAGTCGCGGCCGGGCATGTAAAGGACCAGGGTGGCTTCGTCCTGCCAGGCTGCGGGGATGGGGGTAAAGGGGACTTTGCCGACGGCGTGATGGGCGGTGGCGAGGATGAGTTTGCTGGCGGCGGTGCGGTCGGTAAGCGGCGTCTTGAGGGAGGCGGCTACGGCGAAGGCTGCGGTGATGCCGGGGACGATCTCGAAGGGGATGCGGTGCTCGCGGAGGAAGGCGATCTCTTCTCCGGCGCGACCGAAGACGAGTGGGTCGCCGGATTTGAGGCGGAGGACGGAGCTACCGGATTCGCCATTTTTAGACTGGGCGTGCTCCAGCATGAGGGCGTGGATGCCGGCCTGGGTGATGCGAGGCTGACCGCAGCGTTTGCCGACGGGGATGATGAGGGCGGTGGGACTTGCCATATCGAGAACGGCGTCGGAGACGAGGTCGTCGGGGAGGATGACGTCGCAGGTCTTGAGGAGTTCGGCGGCGCGCAGGGTGAGGAGGGATGGGTCGCCGGGGCCTGCACCTACGAGGTAGACGGTTCCGGTGTTGGGGTCG
>JANYER010000353.1 GCA_025359825.1 Granulicella sp. | reverse complement strand
GACCTCGCCGAAGCGAATGGGATCATGCTGGACTGGTATCTGCCGAAGGACAAGGTGTATGTCGAAGGGGATGAGTTGCTGTTGCAACGGTTGCTGGGGATCCTGTTGGACAATGCGATTCGCTACACGCCTGAGCATGGGGAGATTCGCGCTGAGGTTGGCGTGACGGCGCAGGAGACGGTGGTGACGGTCCGCGACACAGGAATCGGGATGACGGAAGATACGCGACAGCGAGTGTTCGACCGCTTCTACCAGGCAGATCTGCGAGAGCGGAAGACGCAGGCCGGTAACGGGCTAGGACTCTCGATTGCACGCTGGATTGCAGAGGCCCACCGGGCGGAGATTACAGTGAAGAGCGTGCCGCTGAAAGGGTCGATCTTCGAGATACGGTTTCCGATGTGCGCAGTACAACTGGTCCATGAAGAGAAGGAACAGTTGATGAGCTCGTAATGCACCAATGACAGGGCAATAGGTCTATTGGAACAGCGGGATGAGCCTGGGATAATCTCCGGGAAACTTAAATCAACCTTATGAAAACTATCCCGCCTGGTCCGATTCCTGCGACAAATGTTACAAGAGGTTCTTTTTTCTAAGTTGGGCTGACCCGTTCAATCTTCAACAATATCAATAGGTTTGCGGTAGTTCGGAACAAACTGGCTGGACGCGACCGCAGACTTGGGACGGAAATCCCAACTATGTAACATCTCATTCATTTGGGTCTTCTAGGTTTAGCAAACACTTAATCAATTGCACGACTTTTGGAGGTTCTCTTGAAGATCAATATCAACTCATGGTGCCATTTTGTAGCTGTTAGTTCGTTCCTGCTTCCTTTCGCGCCTGGTTCCACGGCGCTTCATGCGCAGAGCAGTGTCCAGGCGAGCGTAGCGCGCGGCACGATCACCGGAACCATTCAAGACCCGCGCGGCAGTGTGCTGCTGAACGCCGCGGTGGTGGTGCGGAACGAAGCCACCGGCCTGACGAAGCAGACGAAGAGCGACCTGCAGGGCCACTTTACTGTGACCGGTCTGCCGGTCGGCAAGTACACGATCGAAGCGTCCTCGACCGGTTTTGAGCTGACCAAGAAGGCTGGTGTACCCGTGGTGGCGGACCAGGTGCAGGATGTGACGGTGGCGTTGAGCCTGGGTAACGTATCGCAGCAGGTGACGGTCGAGGCGGCTTCGTCGGGTTCGATTGCAGCGCAGCTTGCGCCGATGGACGGAGTGCTGGAGGCGCGGTCGGCGAAGACGGAGATCAGCGCGCAGTTCATCCAGAACTTTGCCTCGCCGGTGGCGGACTCGAGCGAGCTGCTGCAGATGGCACCGGGTACGTTCAGCGTGAACTCGAACGGCGTCGGACTGGGCGACAGCAAGACCTACTTCCGCGGCTTTCAAGACGGGCTGTACGACATTACGTTTGACGGCATCCCTTATGAGGACACCAACAGCCCGACTCATCACTCGTGGGCGTTCTTTCCTTCGCCTTGGATTGGCGGCGTGGACTTTGACCGCAGCCCGGGTGGCGCTTCGACGGTAGGACCGACTCCGTTTGGTGGGTCGATCAACCTGCTGTCGCGCGACCTGCCGGTGTCGCAGAACATCCGCGGCGGCGTGTCGTACGGTTCGTTCAACACGATGCTGGTGGATGCCGAGTATGAGTCGGGCAACTTTGGCGGACAGGCGAAGAAGTCGAACCTGTTTATCGATGTCCACCATCTGACTTCGGACGGCTTCCAGACGCTGAACTACCAGCAGCGCGATGCCGGCTCTTTGAAATACCAGTACAAGTTCTCCGACAGCAGCGTGCTGACGGGCTTTGCCGGCGTGATCCAATTGACGGCGAATACCCCCAATGCCAAGGGACCGACGCGGACCGCTGTGGCCACTCTGGGCTACAACTATCTGCTGAACAACGATCCTACGAGCGGCCTGTACGTGGGCTACAACAGCTACCACGTGCCGACGGACTTCGAGTACATCGGCTTCAAGACGGTGCTGGGCCATGGCTGGCTGCTGGACACCAAGCCGTATACCTACAGCTACTACAACGCGCAGTACTACGCGAACACGCCTCCGAAGACGACCAGCGGCTTGATCGACGCGGGTTGCGCGCCTTCGACGACCGGCAAGATCAACCCCTGCGCGGTGAACAAGCTGAACAGCTACCGCAAGTACGGCGAGATCACGACCCTGAGCCAGGTCTCGAAGTACGGCGTGTTCCGCACCGGCCTTTGGTACGAGTGGGCGGCGACGGACCGGTACCAGGTGCCTTCGGACCCGCGGACTCGCACGGATGATGCGCTGCCGAACTTCCATGAGAAGTTCTGGACGAACTCCTACCAGCCGTACGCAGAGTATGAGTTCCACGCGACGCGTAAGCTGACGCTGACGGGCGGCTTCAAGTTTGCGTACTACACGCAGGACCTGAAGCAGTTCGCGGACAACGGCAAGACGGTGGGCAGCGCGGACCCGATTACCGGGTTGCCGTTCGCCTATGTTCGCCGGTATGGAACTTACAAGTCGTACCTGCCATCGTTCGACGCGAACTACCGGCTGGCCTCGAACTGGTCGGTGTACGGACAGTTCTCGACGGGCAGCGTAATTCCTCCCAGCAACGTCTTCGACGTGAAGGGTACGGTAACGACTCTGCCGAAGCCGACCGGCGCGAAGACCTACCAGGGCGGCTCGGTGCTGAAACTGCGGCATGTAACGTTGAACGTGGACGGCTACTACACCAAGTTCGACGACACCTATACGTCTTCCCCCGACCCGAACGTGACCAGCGGTACGCAGTATCAGGTTGGCGGCTCGATCGCCTCGAAG
>JANYER010000278.1 GCA_025359825.1 Granulicella sp. | reverse complement strand
GCAATGCCCAGATACAGCGGTGGTATATCGCTCTTCGGATAGCTGGTCTGCAGGGCTGAAAAATGCTGCACTGCAACATCGAACTGGTCCTGGTTGTAAGCCTCAAATGCTGGCAATAGTTCGGCAAATGGCGGATTGACTGAAGCAGCAGCGGAGTCGCCGCGCAGCACCATTCCTTCTGCGATCCCCGCAGGTGCAGGCAGTTTGACGAGTGCAATCTCAACCGGCGCGGCCAGTGGCGTACGTTGCGGAACCGCAGTCGGAGTCTGCTTCGCCATCTGCTGTTTGTCCCACATCCGATACGCCATCAGTCCGGTGACGGTGAGGACCAGCGCAGCAGCGATAGCGGCAATCATCGGCAGCGAAGAGGGTCGCTTCGCGGGCAGGCTGACGACGTTGGCGGCGAATGGAATCGCTGGCAGCACCGGACGCAAGCGCTGCTCCTGCTCGGCGGTAAAGGCAGCTTCAGGCAGCTCCGCGAGGTCCTGCAGCAGCATGGTGCACAGACCGCACTCCGCGATGTGCTGGGTCACGGAGAGCTGCGCTTGCTCTGGCAGGACGCCTTGCTGTGCGGCCAGCAACACCGGCAGGGAAGGACAGGCCTTTCCTCGGGTTACCTGGCTATGGAACGCTTGTTCGTCCGTATCAAAATCAGGCATCGGGTAGCAGCTCCCCCGCGTCAGCGGCCGTGGTGCGGCTGGGCGGCACCATCTGGTCTCGTAACAGTTGCAGTGCATATTGCAGGTGGCCCTTCACCTGGAGTTCGGTGAGCTGCGTCTGCTCCGCGATCTCGGTGCGGGACATGCCATGCACGAAGCGCAGCGTAATACAGATACGGTGGACCGGCTTCAAGCTCGCGCAGCGCGATAGCAGCAGCTCCAGGTTGAACTCAGGCTCCTGCCAGGTGGTCTCTTCCACTTGGTCGACGGCCCAGCGCTCCTCCACATAGTGGTGGCGCCAGTAATCTGCGGTCCGCCGCTTCGCGACGGTGAAGAGCCATGCCGGCAGCTGCTCCGGCTCGAGTTTGGTCCAATTCTGATGCAAGGCTAAGAACACTTCACTGGTAATCTCTTCGGCGATTTCGCGACGCGAGACGGCGCGGAGGCAGATGCGGTACACCGCACCGGCGTGTTGCCGGTAAACATCGTCAAATCCATCTAAGACAGTCATCGCGCGAGCCCGGGAAGTGGAACAAACATTACGAAGTGTCATGATACCGCGAGATGCGGGACTGGGAATGCCACGCATGAGGTACTGCGACGGGCGGTTCTGGAGAGGATATTGGGAGCGAGTCTGGAAGCCGATCTCCGTAATGAATTCTTTCTGATTTTTTCTTCCAAATCTCTCTGTCATGCGATTTGCTCCTGTAAGACCGCAAATCGGCGCATGTCTGTCTGCTATTGCGAGCCCGGGGGCGAAAAACGTAGCAGGTCAAATTTGCCGACACCGAGAAACCACACACCCAAGCTGGTGTTGGTGTCGAGCGCAGAGGTGGTGGTGGTCGCCGGCACGGGAGTAGCCGCAAGGTCCGGCAACGGTGGACCGGCCACCACCGCGCAGTTATCTCCGGCCTACCGGCTTAGCGCTGGGTGCCGTTAGCTCCACACCGAGCCATTTGGATAGGCATACCGCTCCAGCGACTCGCGGAAGATCTCAATGCTGTACCCCGGCTTCTCCGGCAGCAGGTAGCGGCCCCGCCGTATCCGCACCGGGTCGACGAAGTGCTCATGCAGATGGTCGACATACTCGATCACTCGGTCCTCCAACGTGCGAGAGACGCATAGATAGTCGAAGGCCGAGAGGTGCTGCACGTACTCGCACAGTCCCACGCCACCGGCGTGTGGACACACCGGCACCTTGAACTTCGCCGCCATCAGCAGGATCGCCAGCACCTCGTTTACTCCGGCCACACGGCAGCTATCAATCTGGCATACGTCGATGGCGCCAGCCTGGAACAGCTGCTTGAAGATCACACGGTTCTGGCAGTGCTCGCCGGTCGCAATTCGCAC
>JANYER010000326.1 GCA_025359825.1 Granulicella sp. | reverse complement strand
CGCCAAGGAGCGCGGCGCAGAGGCCGACTCCCACGATCTCGAAGTCTTTAAGACCCTCGTCACCGAGGTCCTCACCCGCCACGCCTCCGCCATCCTGCTCGATCCCGAGTTCGGCCTGCCCGCCTCCAAGCACCGCAACGGCAAGGGCCTCCTCCTCGCCTACGAGAAGACCGGATACGACTCCAACACCCCCGGCCGCCTTCCCGACCTCCTCGACGTCTGGTCCGTCCGCCGCCTCAAAGAAGCAGGCGCAGATTGCATCAAGATCCTCCTCTACTACACCCCCTTTGAAAAGACCGCCATCAACGATCTCAAGCAGGCCTGGATCGAGCGCATCGGCGATGAGTGCATGTACCACGACATCCCTTTCTTCCTCGAGTTTGTCGGCTACGATGCCGAGGGCGGTGATGAAAAATCCCTCGCTTACGCTCTCAAAAAGCCGTCCATCGTCTCCGGTGCCATGGCCGAGTTCGGCAAGGCGCGCTACAACGTCGACGTCCTCAAGGTCGAAGTCCCCATCGTCATGGAATTCGTCGAAGGCACCAAGGCCTTTAAGGGCGAGAAGGCCTACACCCGCGTCGAGGCCCTGCAGCACTTCCGCGACGCCGAGACCATGACCCACAAGCCCTTCATCTACCTCTCCGCCGGTGTCTCCAACCCCGTCTTCATCGAGACACTCGAGCTCGCGGGAGAATCAGGCACCAAGTACAACGGTGTCCTCTGCGGCCGCGCCACCTGGAAAGATGGCATCGCCATCTACGCCAAGCAGGGTGCCGACGCCTTCGAACAGTGGCTCAACACCGTCGGCGTCGAAAACATCACCAACGTCAACAACGCACTCAAGTCTGCCAGCTCCTGGCACTCCAAAGTATCCATGTAATCCGCCGCAAGAATCGCAAAAAAGAAGCCGACCCAAACGGGTCGGCTTCTTTGCATGACAAGTTCCAAGCTACTTCGTCCCACCTTTGAAGAAGGTCACATTCAAGTCCGCAACTCCCGCCTCCGGGTCCTGCGTCACCTTGAACGAAGCATTCATGCTTGCCAGAGTCCGCAACGCCGTATTGTTCTTCAGGAAGTCCTTCACGTATCCGGCATTATACAAATCGCCAGCGTGCAGCTTCCACGCCGAATCGAACTCCTGCCGCTGCGCCGCCGTCAGTCCCTGCACGTTCACATCGCGCAGCTTGTACTGCGGCCCGGGAATCGCAGTCACCGTAAACGCTACCTGGTGCGTCGCCGTATCCAGCTTCGGCCCGGCATCCAGCACCACGTCGAGATATCCTCGGTTCCGATACGCAGCATCCAGAAACTCCAGTGACTCCTCCAGCTTCTGCTGCGAAGCAACATCGCCCTCGTGCAGCTTCACCACCTGCGCAAACGTCTCCGCACTCATCATCGGCGAGCCAGCCCAGGCCACCTTCGACACCTTGTAGACCTCACCCGGATGCAGTGTCGCCGCAACATCCACCTCCACCCGCGCCGCAGTCGCCGAAGCAATCGTCGTCACCACCCCTAACGTCGCCTCCTGATACCCCGCATTCCGGTAGTCCGCCAAAATCTTGTCCGAAAGCCCGCCCACCAGGCCATCGTTGTAGACCCCGCCAATCAACCCATGCACCACCTTGTCTGTCGCCGGAGCAAACCCCGCAGGCACGCCCGCAACATCCAGCAGATGCACGCGCACACTCGGTGCGATCACATGATACTCAGCCATCCGGAACGGCTGCCCCGGCCGCGGAGCCACCAACTGCGACGACACCGTCGCCTGCACGCCCTTCGCGACCAGCATCGCCTTCAACGCGTCCTGCACCGCATCCTGCACATTGCCGCCCTCAGGAACCGTACCGTTGAACAGCGGCACCCGCGTCTTCAGACCTTCTGTCAGCTCGTCCTTGCTCAGCCACACGAAGTTGTCGAAGCTCGTCCGCAGAATGTGCTCCGGACCAGTCGCCTGCACCTTGAAGATCACAGTAATGGACTTGATCGGACCATCCAGCTCCGCGCCCACATCCGCAAATGCTCCCGTAGCGATCAGCCGCTCCGCCGCAGCCTGCAGGTCCGCCTGCGTCATCGCCGCACCCACCTTCAGCCCAGACGCACCCTCCAGCGTCGCCTGCGAGTAAGGCGTCGTCCCGCGAAACTCCAGCTTGTGGATCGTGTAAGGCGTGCTCTTTTGGGCGAAGCCCAGCGAACCCGCGGCAAGAAACAGACTAAAACTCAGCGTAAGAGAACGAGTAGAGAGGCCCATAAGTCAGGTCAGTATACCCATCCCAGGCCGTTACTCCCACTCAATCGTGCCCGGTGGCTTGGACGTAATGTCATACACCACGCGATTGATGCCCCGCACCTCGCTCACAATCCGGCTGGAGATCGTCCGCAACACCTCGTACGGCAGCGGAGCCCAGTCCGCCGTCATCCCGTCTTCGCTCTCCACCGCCCGGATCGCGCAGGTATTCGCGTACGTCCTCTGGTCGCCCATCACGCCCACACTCTTCACCGGCAGCAGCACTGCAAAGCTCTGCCACACTTTGCGGTAGAGACCAGCCTTCTTGATCTCGTCCACTACGATCTGGTCCGCCTCCTGCAGAATCGCTACCCGCTCGGCTGTGACTTCACCAAGAATCCGCACTGCTAGCCCAGGCCCGGGAAAGGGCTGCCGCTCGATAATGTCATCCGGCATCCCCAAATCCCGCCCAATCCGCCGCACCTCGTCCTTGAACAGGTCCCGCAGCGGCTCAATCAGCTTCAGCTTCATGTTTTCCGGCAGCCCACCAACGTTGTGGTGACTCTTGATCGTATGCGAAGGCCCATGAACGCTACTCGACTCAATCACATCCGGATACAGGGTTCCCTGCACCAGCCAGGCCACCTCTTCTCCCGCACTCTTTTCATTTTCGAAGATCTTCTTCGCTTCATCGTCGAACACCGCGATGAACTCGTTCCCAATCACCTTCCGCTTCGTCTCGGGATCGGTAACGCCCGCCAGCTTCGTCAGAAACCGCTCCGCAGCATCCACTGCCACCACATTCAGGCCTAGCTGCTCGCGCATGGTCTTCTGGACCTTCTCAAACTCATCCTTGCGCAGCACACCGTTGTTCACGAAGATGCACGTCAGACGGTCACCGATCGCCTTCGCCACCAGCACCGCCGCCACGCTGGAGTCCACACCACCGCTCAGCCCGCAGATTGCGTGGCCGCTGCCAACCTGTGCCTTCACCCGTTCCACGGTGGTCTGGATGAAGTGCTCCGGCGTCCAGTCCGCCTGGGCACCACAGATCCCCATCACAAAGTTCTTCAGCAGTTCCATGCCCTGCTTGGTATGCGCCACCTCGGGATGAAACTGCACGGCCCACATCCGTCTTGCCTCATCCGCAATCCCAGCCACCGCATTGGAGGTCTGCGCCGTCAGACTGAACCCCTCCGGGAGCGTCTTCGCCTCGTCGCCGTGCGACATCCAAACATCCATGGTAGTCGGCAGTCCGCGGAAGAGTTGCGTGTCTGCGATCACTGAGACCTGCGCATGACCATACTCCCGCGCCGGGGCCGGCTCCACTTTGCCCCCCAGATGATGCACGATAAATTGCAATCCGTAACAGATACCCAGCACCGGCACGCCCATCGCCAGCACTGCCGGGTCGGCCTTCGGAGCATCGACGTCATATACGGAACTCGGCCCACCCGAAAGGATCACACCCTTAGGGTTCAGCGCCTTCACCTTGTCCAGCGAAACCGTGCAAGGCAGTACTACAGAAAATACGTTAAATTCCCGTATCCGCCGCGCAATCAACTGCGTATATTGCGACCCAAAATCCAGAATGACTATCGTCGAAGTGTCCACGTAACCAGTCTAAATCCAAGCCGCAAAAGCTCGAACTTTACTGCTCGACGTCATCTCCCAACATCGTGCTCTAGTTGGAGTCCTTCTGCCGCGTACTCTGCACTCCGGTCACAATACCAATCCCCGCCATAATGATGACCAAAGCGATGATGTAATGCTGCGGGATGTGCATCAGGTGGGCCAGATAGGCCAACCCTGCAATCAAAATCGCATAACCAAGAGCGTAAATTCCAAAGGACATAAGTTCTCCGTGCGAGTCAGCCTGCACTCAAACCATGTGATGCAGAATTTCCCAGCCGTGCAGAGAAATTTATCCTTCGAAGACCCGCCAAAGCTCCAGATAGGCCCGCAACCGCACCACGTGGAAGAAATCCGATCCCACGAAGTAGAGAAGCGTCACACCAATCCACCAACCCTGCAAAAACTCAGCAGAGGTCACTGTCTCAAACGGAAGAGGCGTTGCAGAAAAGACCATCGCCAGCACAATCAACCCGATCTTGACGATCCCCAGCACCAGGTTCACCTCCACCAGCTTCCCCCGCAGCTCGCCCAGCCGGAACCCCGCCGCCAAACTCCTCGCCACGCCCACATTCCGCCGCATCGCTACCAACGGCGCTACCGCCAGTGCCCAGCTCACTGCCGCCCATCCCGTAAAAAGTCCCAACGTAGCCACAATCATCATGGCGAAATAAAGCACCAGGTTCGGCTCCTGTCCGGCGGCAATTGGCTCGGTCACCGCCACCTTCACGACCCAGTGCAGACACCCAAACCACAGCCCGAACATGCCTAGCAGCGCGACCATCCGCACTGCCTGTAGCACCATCACTGTTCCAATCCGCGTATGCAGGCTGCCGTCGATCCTGCGCACCACCAGCGTCCGCCCCACCGACGACACCACTACCCAGACCACCACCAGCAGCGGCACCAGCCACATCGCTACATGCAGCACATCGGGCAGCAGAATCCCAACAGCCTCCCCCACCTTCGCGCTCACGCCGAGAGGATCAGCCGCAGCGGCGCCCACAGGATCAGCCATCAGTTTCCGGTCCAGTCCCAGTCGCGCCACATCCAGCGTTCCATCTGTATGCGCCGCCAAAATCGAACGCCCTTGCGTCCAGATCAGCCCTAGCGCAGGCACACCAAACACCCACCGCCACAGCACCTCCAGCCCTGTAGCCGAAGGCTGCGCCCAGCAGCGCGACAGCGTTCCCACTAACGACTGCGTGCCGCGAACCGGAACCCCGGTATTCAATCCAGCCTGCTCAGTCGTCATCTACTTCACCACGAGATTTACAAGCTTGCCCGGCACTACGATCACCTTCACCACCGTCTTACCCTCAATCCTGGCGATGACCTTTGCATCCGCCAGAGCCGCTGCCTTCACCGTCGCCTCATCGCTGCCCGTCGGGACGGTCACCACGGTCACCAGTTTTCCGTTTACCTGCACCGGAATCTCGAGTGCATCGTCTTTGGCAAGCTCCTCGTTCGCAACCGGCCACGCCGTCCGAAACACCTGACCTTCACCACCGATCTCCGCCCACAACTCAGCTGAGAGAAATGGAGCAAACGGAGCCAGCATCAGCACCAGCGAGCGAAAAACCTCCGCCACCACGGCCGGTGAAACCTCACCCGAATCCATCGCACCTTCCGCCGATTGGATCTCGTTGACCAGCTCCATCACCGCCGCAATGCAGGTATTGAAGTGCCACCGCCCGCTAAAGTCCAGCGTGATCTTCGCAATTGTCTGGTGCAGCTTGCGCAGCAACTTCTGCGCTGCAACCGACTCCGCAGCCCCAGTTGCTACACCTCGCACGTCTTTGTATTTGGTAGTCAGCCGATACACGCGGCTCAGGAAGCGGCTGATCCCACCGACCCCCTCTTCCTGCCACTCCAGATCACGGTCTGGCGGCGCAGCAAATAGCGCGTACATGCGCGTAGCATCCGCACCATAGCGCTCGATCATCAGGTCCGGGCTTACCACATTGCCTTTGGACTTCGACATCTTCGCGCCGTCCTTCACCACCATGCCCTGCGTGAAAAGCCGCGCCGCAGGCTCGTCGTTCACGATCATTCCCAGATCGCGCATCACCTTAGTCCAGAAGCGTGAGTAGATCAAGTGCAGAATCGCATGCTCCACCCCGCCGATGTACTGGTCAATCGGAAACCAGTAGTTCGCCTTCGCCGAATCAAACGGGGCCGTAGTATTCTTCGCATCCGTGTACCGGTAAAAGTACCAGCTCGAGTCCACGAACGTGTCCATCGTGTCCGTCTCGCGTCTCGCCGGCCCACCACATACGGGGCACGTCGTATTCACAAACTCCGTCACGCGTCCCAGCGGAGAGCCACCCTGCTGCGTAATCTCCACCTGCGCGGGCAACACCACCGGCAGCGCACTCAGCGGCAGCGGCACAACACCACCAGCCTCCAGGCCATCGTGTCCCTTCTCGCAGTACACCATCGGGATCGGCGTGCCCCAATACCGCTGCCGGCTGACGCCCCAGTCCTTCAAGCGATACGTAACCGTAGCGGTTCCAAATCCACCCGCCTTCGCAAACGCAGCCATCTTCTGCTGCGCCTCCAGACAGGCCTCGCCCGTCCACTCGCCGGAGTCGATCAACACCGCCTCGGCCTCACCGGTATACGGCAATTCCAGCCCGGCGGCATCTGCATCCACGTTCGGAGCAATCACTCGCCGCACATCCAGCCCGTACTTCGTCGCAAATTCGAAGTCTCGCTCATCATGCGCGGGAACACTCATAATCGCGCCCGTGCCGTAGTCGGCCAGGATGTAGTTCGCGACCCAGATCGGCACCCGCTCCCCATTGAACGGGTTCACCGCAAACCGCCCCGTCGGCACACCATGCTTCTCAATCGCGCCAACATCCCCGGCCTCACGCGCCTTCTTCTGCTGGTCCAGCAACTCCTCGATCTGCCCGGCAAGCACTACATCCTCGGCTGCAAATGCCTTAGCCACGGCATGTTCCGGAGCAAGCTGCACTGAAGTCGCGCCAAAGATCGTATCCACGCGGGTCGTAAACACCGTAATCTTCGCCGCACCATCCGCGACAGCAAAGTCCACCAGCGTACCTTCGCTTCGGCCGATCCAGTTGCGCTGCATCGTCCGGACCTTCTCCGGCCAACCCTCCAGCTTGTCCAACCCACTCAGCAGCTCATCCGAGTACTTCGTAATCCGCAGGAACCACTGCGTCAGATCGCGCAGCTCGACCAGTGTGTCCTCATGCCGCCAGCAGCATCCACCCACCACTTGCTCGTTCGCCAGTACCGTCGCGCACTCCGGACACCAGTTGACCTTGCTCTTCTTACGGTACGCCAGCCCCTGCTCAAACATCTTCAGGAAGATCCATTGGTTCCACTGATAATACTCAGGCAAACAGGTGGTTACCTCAGTAGCCCAGTCGTAGCTCAGCCCCATCCGCTGCATCTGTTTCCGCATCGCCGCGATGTTGCCCAGCGTCCACTCCCGCGGAGGCATCTTATTCTTCAGCGCAGCATTCTCCGCCGGCAGCCCAAACGCATCCCACCCCATCGGGTGCAGCACGTTGAATCCGCGCATCCACATAAAACGCGCCAACGCATCGCCGATTGCATAATTCCGCACATGCCCCATGTGCAACTGCCCGCTCGGGTACGGCAGCATCTCCAGGCAATAAAACTTTGGCTTCCCGCAATCGATTGGCTCAGCCGCATACAGTGACGCATCGCCATCCCAACGCGCCTGCCACTTCGGTTCAATCTCAGCAGGGGTGTACCGCACCTGCCGCTCGCTCTCGTTCTTCTCAATCTCGGACATATCTTTGATTGTAAAGAAAGTGCGAGCAGCACGTACCAAGAGCCATTACTACAAGCCGTAGCCGCTAGCCAGCCGCCAGCGTCCGCAACACCCCAACATTCCTCGCCTCATCCCCAGGCTGGTCTACCGGCGTCTCCGCAATAAACGCACAATGCCCAAACCGGGCATCATGCAGCAGCCGTTTGAACGCGGCCGCCCCAATCGTCCCCTCGCCGATATGCTCATGCCGATCCAGCTTGCTTCCCATAGCGGCCTTGGCGTCATTGCAGTGCCAAACCTTCACAGCCTCAAAGCCGATGGTCTCTCCCACCAGCTTCATCGTCTCCTCATACCCATCCGACGAGACGATGTCATACCCGGCCACATGCACATGGCACGTATCCAGACACACCCCTACCGGAGCGCACGGCTTCAGCACCTCCACCAGCTCCGCCACCTGCTCCAGCTTGCCACCCAGGGAGAACTCAGCCCCCGCCGTATTCTCAATCAAAATCCGAAAGTCCTTCCCCTGCCAGGGAAGCCCCGCAATCGCCTCCTCAATAGAAGCAGCCGCCATCTTCAGCCCTTGCTCCCGCGTCAGCCCCTTCCAGCTCCCCGGATGCAGCACCAGAAACTCTGCCCCCAGCGCCAGGGCCCGCTCCACCTCGCCGCGGAACGCAGCCGTAGCATTCACGCGCACGCTCTCCGTCTGGCTGCACAGGTTGATCAGATAACTCGCATGGATCGCCACCGGCCATACATCATACTTCTTGCGCAGCTCCTGCATCTTCAGGGCGTCCTCCGGCTTTACCGGCGCCGCTTTCCAGCTCCGCGGACTGGACGAAAAGATCTGAAACGTATTCGCACCCGCCGCTACGGCCCGCTCCACCGCCGTCCAGCTTCCACCGGCCACACCCACGTGCACGCCAATCCGCTTTACCTGTTTCGCAGTCATTGAATTGCTCCTGCTATTAGCCTAAACCCGCCGCACCTCCCCTGTATGATTCCATCACTGACACTCTGCCATCCGACCGCACCTCGAAAGGAATTGCCATGTCCGCCCCCCAGTCTCTCCAGAATCACACCCGCTTCGACCCCCTCTTCCACTTCACCCTGATGCCGCTGCTCCTCATCAATTTTGGTTTTTCCATCTACATCGCCATCCATCACTGGCCCGAGCATCCTCACCTGCATCTCTGGTGGATCGTCATGGCAGTCGTCTTCATCCTCATCGCCGGCAATGGCCGTAGCAGCGCCCTGAAGGCCCAGGACCGCATCATCCGTCTCGAAGAACGCCTCCGCCTCACAGCTCTCCTCCCCGCGGACGAGCACCATCTGATCGCTAAACTTGAGCCGAGCCAGTTCATCGCCTTACGCTTCGCCTCCGACGACGGGCTCCCTACCCTGGCCCGGCAGGCAGTAGCCCAAAACCTG
>JANYER010000297.1 GCA_025359825.1 Granulicella sp. | reverse complement strand
CCGAGTTCGTGAAGCGCTTCGACATTCCGATCCCCGAGCAGGCCGCCAAGGACGCTACTTTCTACCGCCCTGAAGCCGACGCCCCGGAGATGGTCTACATGCAGGAGCGCCGCAAGCAGCTCGGCGGCTACCTGCCTAAGCGCGAGGTCACGAAGCTCAACTTCACTGCTCCAGCTCTGAGCACCTTCGGCGAGTGGACGGCTGGCTCGAACAACCGTTCCGTATCGACGACGCTGGGGTTCGTCAGCATCCTGCGCCACCTGATGAAGGACCCCACCATCGGCAAGCTGATCGTCCCCATCGTGCCGGACGAGGGCCGCACCTTCGGCATGGAGTCTGCGATCCGACAGGTTGCTATTTACGCTCCGGAAGGTCAGCGCTACACGCCGCACGATGCTGACATGCTGCTCTTCTACCGCGAGGCACAGGACGGACAGATCCTCGAAGAAGGCATCACTGAGGCTGGCTCGATGGCTTCGTTCACCGCAGCCGGAACCGCCTACGCGAACTACAAGGTCCCGACGATTCCCTTCTACATGTACTACTCGATGTTCGGCTTTCAGCGCATCGGAGACATGGCTTGGGCTTTTGCGGACTCGCGCGGCAAGGGATTCCTGATGGGGGGCACTGCCGGACGCACCACCATGCTCGGTGAGGGCCTACAGCATCAGGACGGACACAGCATCGTGCTCTCCAGCACCGTGCCTACCTGCATCACGTATGACCCTGCCTTCATCTACGAGCTCGCAGTCGTCGTACAGGACGGCATCAAGCGCATGTATGAGAACGGCGAAGACGTCTTCTATTACATCACCATGTACAACGAGGACTACGCCATGCCGGCTATGCCGGAGGGCGTCACCGAAGGCATTCTGCGCGGCCTCTACAAACTGAAGCCGGCGGCCGGTGGCGATGCTGTCGCGCAACTGTTTGGCAGCGGACCGATCCTGAATGAGGTACTGCGCGCCCAGACTATTCTGGCCGAGAAGTACAGCATCGCAACCGATGTGTGGAGCGTCACCAGCTACACCGAGTTGCGCCGCGACGCACTCGCGGTGGAGCGCTGGAACCGCCTACACCCCGCCGAGAAGGAGAAGCAGAGCTATCTGCAGACCACGCTGGCGGGTGCACAGGGCCCGATCATAGCCGCGAGCGATTACATGAAGGTGATTCCGGATGCGCTCGCGCCGTGGCTGAACGTCGGCACAACGCCGCGGCTGGTCACGCTGGGTACGGACGGCTTCGGACGCAGCGATAACCGTGAGCATCTGCGGCGACACTTCGAAGTCAGTGCCGAGGCCATCGTCGGAGCGACGCTCTCCAAGCTGGCACGCGAGGGCAAGTTCAAACCCAAGGCAGCCCAGAAAGCTATGGCCGACCTTGGCCTGGACGTTGAAGCGGCTGATCCAGCCCGGGCTTAGTCGTTCCTAGAAACAACTCCTCCCAGCAAAATCGGTTGGATACAGTATGGTGAGAAGACACGAGGGTTCCGTATGGAACCCTCGAACTTTATCTGTGGATGGGTCATCGAACGATGGGTGCAGCGGTGGGTAAGAAAGAAACGAAGGACACGAAGAATAAGAAATCTCAGCAGGCTGCGTTGAAGTCGCCGGAAGCAGCGAGCACCCCTGTCTTTGAGAACCCGCTGATGCCCCACGCCGTCCTGCGTGAGATGTACCGCAAGCTGGTCGAGTCGCGGCTGCTGGAGGCCCATGCACGCCGCCTGGTGCGCGGCAGAAGATCAGTGACCGTAGGCAAGACCGCAGGCCAGGAGGCATGCCGGGTCAGCCTGACGCAGGGCCTGGGAGCAGGCGATCTCGTTATGGACTCGCAGCCGGGCGGACTGGCCGGCTACCTGCTCGGAGCATCGCTGGCAGACACGCTTGCCGTAGTGCGTCCGCAACAAGATAAGAAGAAGGCAGCAGCTGTTGCCGTCACTACCAGCCGTCTACTGCCGTTTGTCGCGGATGCTGAAGCGCGTCTGTACGCGGCCCTCGGCGTCGGACTGCTCGCCCAGCAGATGCAGCGCAAGGATGGAGTCGTAATTTTTGTGGAACACAACGAGACCAGCGACCGCGTATGGAAGCGCGTCCTCACGCTGGCTGCAAAGCAAACGCTGCCCGTGATCTTCGTGGTCTTGGCGAAGCTGGGCGCGACCAAGGGGAAGGATCACGTAAGCGCCATCGCACACAAGTGTGGCGTGCCGGGCATCGCGGTCGACGCCAGCGATACAGTCGCGCTCTACCGTGTCGCGCAGGAGTCTGTGGGAAGAATTCGCAGCGGCGGCGGCGCTGCTTTGATTGAGGGCTTGCCCTTTCCAGCCATGAACGTAAAGGGTAAAGACACACCCGAAGATCCCATCGCTTTGCTGCGCGGCTACATGATGCACCGGCAGGTCAGCCCTGAGACGTGGATGAATGAGGTGGAACAGTCCTTCATCAAGCAACTCAAATCATCCCGCTGAACTCCAACGGCGTAGAGCTTTGTCTGGGTAGCGCATTTACAATGGACGTGGTGACGTTGCCCCAGCTTTGAGGTGTCCTTGCGGAACAATATTTCTTTCTTTCTTGTAGCCGTAGCACTTTTTTATGGTGAGACAGGCTCGGCGCAAGATTTGGCCGCGAATGTGGCCCAACAAGAGGTGGCCCAAGATATGGCGCAGGGTCTGCCGATGGCTCCCTCCTCAGTCGCCCGTACGCAGCTGGCCAGTGCCTCGACGCTTGTGTTTTTCGAGCCGCGCCCCTCTGAGGGCGTCGCCGCCGCAACGGCAGTAGCGACAGACCCTGAGCCCGCTCCCGCGCAGGTAGCCACACCGGCTCCCGGCGCACAGCCCGCGACTCCTTATGTTCCCTACGGCGATCCGGACGCACGGGAGAAGCCTGACTCCCTCGGCTCCGCATACATTCCAGTGGATAGCTGGGTGTATCCGGCCATGACCCGGCTTTACTCCCTGGGTTACGTGGATACGATGTTCCTCGGCATGCGCCCGTGGACACGGCGCAGCGCACTGCACATGCTGGAAGAGTCCAAAGACGATATTCTGTCGGGCGACAGCCAGGAGGCACAACAGATTCTGGCCGCCATGCTGCGCGAACT
>JANYER010000294.1 GCA_025359825.1 Granulicella sp. | reverse complement strand
CATCCTCGGCACCCTCCACGCAGCCCTTCCGCAGCTCACCCAAATCCGCTTCCTCGTAGACGGCCAACCCCAGGACACCCTCGCCGGCCACGCCGATCTCTCCCGCACCTACACCGCCGCCAATACCACCACCAAGCCCACACCCCTCGCCGTCGAGCAAAGCACCCCCCAACCCGCACCTGCAAAATAGACCTACACTCACATGCCGACCCAGCCCCAAAACCCAACCCTCACCATCGGAGTCTTCGACTCCGGCTTCGGCGGCCTCACCGTCCTCCGCGCCCTGCTCCCCCTCATCCCCGGCGCCCATTACATCTATCTCGGCGACACCGCCCGCCTCCCCTACGGAGCCAAGTCTCAAGCCACCATCGCCCGCTACGCCGTCGAGAGTGCTCGCTTCCTCGTAGACCAGGGCGCGCAGATGCTGGTCATCGCCTGCAATACCGCCACCGCCCTCGCCCTGCCGGAGATCACCGCCGCCGTGCCCGTCCCAGTCCTCGGTGTCATCGAACCCGTAGTACAAGAAGCCGACGCCAGCCATCAAGGCACCGAGGTCCTCGTCCTCGCCACCCAGGCCACCGTCCATTCCAATGCCTACCTGGAAGCCTGCCGCCGCCACACCCTACACGCCACCCAGAAGGCCTGCCCTCTGCTCGTCCCGCTCGTCGAAGAGGGCTGGACTGACCACCCCGTAACTCGCGAAGTCCTCCGCATCTATCTGGATGAAGCGTTGGCGGTGTGCAAACCCACCGCCGTCCTGCTCGGTTGCACCCATTACCCCCTCATCGCCGCAGCCATTAGTCAGACCCTCCAGTCCCTCGGCTCCAAAGCTGTCATCATTGATTCCGCCCAAGCCACCGCACACGCAGCAGCCGCAGTCGCCAAGACAATGCAGCACCCCTCATCGCCCAAACACCACGCAGCCACCTTCAAGTGCTACGCCACCGACTCCATAGAAAAATTCGCCCGCCTCGGCACCCAATTCCTCGGCCAGCCCATCCCTGAAGTCCACCTCATCGATCTAGGCGGCTAAACGAATCACTACCAACCAACCACTACCCACTGGAGTTCCATGCCCTACCTGCTCAAATCTGAACCCGACAAGTACTCCTACGACGATCTCCTTCGCGACGGCGAAACCACCTGGGACGGAATCTCCAATAACCAGGCCCTCCTCACCCTGCGAAACATGAAGAAGGGCGAAAAGCTCGTTATCTACCACTCCAACGTCGGCAAAGAGGCAGTCGGCACCGCCAAAGTCGTCAGCGTCACCGCCGACCCCGGCAACCCCAAGATCCCCATCGTTCGCATCGCCGCAGTCAAGCGCCTCAAGACCCCCAAGCCTCTCGCAGCCATCCGCGAAGCCGCCGTATTTCAAGGCTCCATCCTGTTCCGCCAGTTCCGTCTCTCCGTCGTGCCCCTCACGCAGGAGCAGTACGATTGGCTCATCGCACCCTGAACATGACCCATTCGTTGTAGCTCCTACAACGTCCTGAGTACTGTAACCGTCATGCAGATTACATAAGATTTCTCTGAGGAAGTCTTTGCCGCATGTCGCTACTCGCCAGGTTCGATATTCGTACCCTGATGGCCTGCCAGCTCCTGCTCACGGCAGTGTTCAGTCTCGTGTTCCTGGCCATGAAGCTCGCCTATCGCAAGCTCCATGGCATCTCCAGCATCGCGCTGGGCTTCTTCTTCGGCATCCCAGGCGTGGTGCTTGTCACCCTGCGCGGCTCCGTCCCCTACTTCGTCTCAGTTGTAGTTGCTAACGGACTTGTGCTCATTGCCTATCTCATGATGTACGACGGTGTCCTGCGCTTCCGCCGCAACCGTACCAGCGAGCCCATCTCCATCACAAAACCTCTGCGCGTCTGCATAGTGATCATCATCACCAACCTCTGCATCATGACCTGGTTCAGCATGGTGCAGGACAACACCGTCGTCCGCATCATCGCGATCGCGGCAGCCAGCGGAACCATCACCCTCCTCACCGCACTTGAAATTCTTCGTCAGGCGAAAGGCCGCATCTCCATGCGGCTCTTCGGATACTTCATGATCTTCCGCGCCGGGACCTCCTTCTATCGAGTCATCCTCACCGCGATCAAGGGCGCACCACACGACTTCATGCAGCACAACGCTCTCCAGGCCTTCTCCATGGCCATGGGCGTCGTCACCGTTTGCATACTCGGCATCTTCTTCCTCATCATGGTCACCGGAGAGCTCCACCACGCCATCGAGCACCGTGCCAACCACGACCCCCTCACCGGCATCCTCAACCGCCACAGCATCGAAGACCGACTCGCCTCCGAACTTGACCGAGCCGGTCGCACCCACCGCCCCCTCTCCGCCGTCCTCATCGACGTCGACCACTTCAAGACCATCAACGACACCGCCGGACACGCTGCCGGCGACCTCGCCCTGCGCACCGTCGCCCTCGGCATCAACAACAGCCTCCGCTCCTACGACATGCTCGGCCGTTACGGAGGAGACGAGTTCCTCGTTCTCCTGCCCGAGACCTCTGCCACCCAGGCCCTTGAAGTCTCCACCCGCATTCGCAATCTTTTGGCACTCGTCAGCCACTCCCTGCCAGAAAAAATCCGCCCCACCGTCAGCATCGGAATCGCCGAAGTGCTCCCCACGGATAGCACCCTCACCCTCATCGCCCGCGCCGACGCCGCCCTCTACGACGCCAAACTAGCCGGCCGCAACTGCTCCCGCGCCCGCGAATCCTCCCACTCCCACCCCATCGCCGACCAGCAACAACTAGCCCACCTCCGCACCGTCTAGAGGACTGCGCATCAAGCCTGATGAATCAGCACCATTTGGGAAGATCTTGACGTTAGAGACTACTGATACAGCATAGTTTTGAAAGGGCGCGGCTTCAGCCGCGTCGCAAGTGTTATCGCTACAACGTGGCTTTAGCTACTGAGGGAATGCCAAAGCCCTGGACAAAATCACTTCGGCGAGGACGACCCTGCTCAAAGTGCAGGAAACGAGCTCGACCAGCCAACGGCCCCAACCCATCCCAGCCAAACTGCTATCCTTACGTCTGCGTTCCCAAGCAGCACATCCGGGACGCCAGGAGCCCTGCATCATGATCGATCTCACCGGCAAAGTCGCTGTCGTCTTCGGCCTCGCCAACAAGCGCAGCATCGCCTGGGCCATCGCCCAGAAGCTCTCCGAGGCCGGCGCACGTCTCGCCATCTGCTACCAAAGCGAACGCCTCAAAAGAGAAGCCGAAACCTTGATTCCAGAGCTCCGCGACGCTCAGATCTTCCAATGCGATGTGAGTTCTGACTCCGAGATCGACGCCGTCTTCGAACAGCTCAAGACTACCTATGGCAAGCTCGACATCCTCGTCCATTCCGTAGCATTCGCCCCCCCCGACGCCATCAAGAACGACTTCCTCCTCACCACCCGCGGCGACTTTCGCATCGCCCACGACGTCAGCGTCTACTCCCTCATCGCTCTCGCCCGCGGCGCAGCCCCCCTCATGACCGACGGCGGAAGCATCCTCACCCTGACCTACTACGGCTCTACCAAGACCTTCCCCAACTACAACGTCATGGGCGTCGCCAAGGCCGCCCTCGAGGCCGCCGTCCGCTACCT
>JANYER010000288.1 GCA_025359825.1 Granulicella sp. | reverse complement strand
CCCAGCGGACGTCGGCGCCCAGGGCGACCATGGTCTCGATGAGGACGGCGGTCTGGATGGTCATGTGCAGCGAGCCGGTGACGCGGACGCCGGCGAGGGGCTTGCCTGCGGCGTACTTGTTGCGGATGGACATCAGGCCGGGCATCTCCTGCTCGGCGATGTCGATCTCTTTGCGGCCGAACTCGGCCAGGCTGATATCCGCTACCTTGTACTCCTTGGCGACGCCGCTCAGAGCTGCGCTATCGATCGTTGCTGTGGCCATGTTGTTCCTCATTCTCATTCAAGATGCAAATTTTTAGATCGTAGAGATCATTCTAAGAATATCAGTCGAGAGGACCTTGCCGGGGTTCAATTGCGGCTGGTGGTTCAAGGATGCACCTCTCCTGTCGGTTGGATGATATTGATGTGCTGCTTCGCATGGGCTAGCGAGGGTCTTTGGGGAGTGGAAGGTACCCCTCCCCTCCCCCCTAAAGTTGCGCAAAGTCTAGTCAACATAGGACTTAGCTTTGGACTAGCAGGCGGATTTCCTTGTTTTTCGAAGGTATTGGCTGCAAAGTCTTCATTCAAGGTGAGTTGACGTAGCCTGGGGCCGCACTTTTTCGGAAGCTTTACACGACGCGGGGCTTGTCCCTGCGGATGGAGAGGACGATAACAGCAGCTACGAGAGCGAGTGCGCTGACGCCGTAGAGGCCTCCGGCGTAGCTGTGGGTGGCGTCTTTGAGGCGGCCTGTGACGTAGGGGCCCAGGAAGCCGCCAAAGCCACCGATCATGGTGATCATGGCGACGCCCCCGGCTGCTGCTGCGCCTTCAATCTTGCGGGTGGTGAGCGCCCAGAATGGCCCCATCGCGCTCCACAGGCCCATGGCGGCGAGGCAGAAGGCGACCAGCGCCAGTAGAACGCTGTGGGCCAGCGCGGCACCGCAAAATCCGGTGGCGGCGAGGAGCATGCAGGCGGCGAGGTGGCCTTGCCGCTCGTTCCAGCGGTCAGAGCTCCAGCCGACGAAGAGGGTACACATTGCAGCCAGAAGATACGGCACGGTGGAGTAGCGGGCTATCAGACTGGCGTCGCCAGCGGTCGCGCCAGCAAGGCTGCTGAGCATCAGTGGCATCCACAGGTTGACCACGTACACCCCGACCTGAGTGATGATGTAGAACCCTGCGAGCATCCAGACGGCGGGCAGGCGGAAGGCGTCCATCAGGTTATGGTGCTCGGACGCGCCGTACCGTTTGCGGTCTTTTTCCAGCTCGTCGTTGAGCCAGACCTTCTCGGCTGGGGCGAGCCATTCGGCCTTCTCCGGATTGTCCTTGAGGACGAAGAGGACGGAGATGCCCAGCAGCACGGTGGGAATGCCCTCGGCGATGAAGAGCCACTGCCATCCGGCCAGTCCGGCGCGGCCATCCAGCTTGAGCAGGGCGCTCGAGAGCGGGCCGCCGACCACTCCGGCGAGCGAGGTAGCGGTCATGAACTTGGCGACGGCGCGGGCGCGCTCATGCGAGGGGAACCAGAAGGTGAGGTACAGCAACATGCCCGGGACGAAGCCTGCTTCACCGACACCCAGCAGGAAGCGCATGAGGTAGAACGAGCGCGGCGACGTGACGAACATCATGCATGCGGCGATAATGCCCCAGGTGATCATGATGCGGGCGATCCAGAGGCGTGTGCCTGCGACGCGCAGCATGAGGCTGCTGGGCAGGTCGAAGAGGGCGTAGCCGAGGAAGAACATGCCTGCGCCGGTACCGTAGACGGTGTCGCTGAAGTGGAGCTGGCGCTTCATGTCCATGGCGGCGAAGCCGACGTTGACGCGGTCGATGTAGGCGACGATGTAGAGGACGAAGAGGTAGGGAATCAGGCGCCGGGTGATGCGGCGGTAGAGTGCTTTGGTGTCGATTGGTGCTGCTACTTCTACTGTGGTGTCGGTCGTATTCATCATCCGGGCAGCCCTTGCTTGGCTGCGAGAGCTTTATCCGCTTTGCGTGCTTGCAGGGCGGCCAACGCAAGGGTGAGGAAGAGGCCGCCGAATCCAGCAGCAATGCCGATCACCGAGACTAT
>JANYER010000284.1 GCA_025359825.1 Granulicella sp. | reverse complement strand
AAGGTACAGACGGCGTACGGTGGGTTGGATGTGCTGCCGATGTCGTTCTATGTGGATAAGACCGGTACGGTCGTGGTACAGACCGCCGGGCTGGGAACGAGGGACGAGATCGAAACCAATATCAAGAAGACGATAGCTTCGGGCGGCGGCGCTGCCTCTGTGCCGGTCCAGACTGAACAGCGTGCGTTGACGGTTGTACGGGCAGGTGGACTGTGAGGCGCCTGCTGCTTGTACTGGCGGGCGTTGGTTTGATTGCAGGCGCGGCTGGTTCGTTGGCGCTGCGGGCGCAGATGGGCACGGACAGCCCCAAGCCGAAGGGTTACATCACGTATGCTGCTGAGCCGCAGGTGGTGAAGGCGGTTAAGGCGAGCGTGGTGGAGCTGCACTTTCACGTGCGCGAAGGCTTCCATGTGAACTCGCATACGCCGAAGTCGGAGTTGTTAATTCCTACGGCGATTACGTTGCAACCAGCAACGGGTGTGAAGGCTTCGCCGCTGGTGTATCCAGCAGGTACGGAGTACAGTTTCGCGTTTGAGCCGAAGGAGAAGTTGGATGTCTACACCGGGACCTTCACGATCAAGATACCTGTCGTAGCTGCGGCAGGCGAACATACGATCGACGCGACGTTGCGGTACCAGGCGTGCGACTCTGCGGCGTGCTATCCGCCAAAGACTCTGCCGCTGCAGGTGCTGTTTACCGCGAAGTAGGTCTTCCGCTGGAATGGGCGGATTTTCGATCAGGGTGAAGTGTAGCCAAAGATTGGGTGATAGGTACGAGCATGGAAGAGTTTAGAAGGCTGACGCGGCTGCCGGCGTATGTGTTCAACATTACAAGTGAGTTGAAGGCTGCGGCGCGCAAGCGGGGCGAAGACATTATCGACTTCGGGATGGGGAACCCGGATGGCGCGACTCCGAAGCACATTGTGGACAAGCTGATTGAGGCGGCTCAGAAGACGGTGACGCACCGGTACTCGCTGTCGAAGGGAATTCCGCGGCTGCGACGGGCTATTTGTAACTGGTACGGTTCGCGCTATGGGGTGGAGCTGGACCCCGAGACCGAGGCAATTGTGACCATCGGCTCGAAGGAGGGCATCGCACATCTTTGCCTAGCGATGCTGGATGATGACGACACGGTTGCGGTGCCGAACCCGAGCTATCCAATCCACATCTTTGGGCCGGTGATTGCCGGGTCCAAGGTGCAGAGCATTGCTTTGGATGGCACGGATGAAGCGGCTCTGTTGGCGAAGCTGGAATATGAGTTGCCACGGATGCAGCCGCGTCCGAAGATGCTGATTCTGAATTTTCCTGCGAACCCTACAGCGCAATGTGTGGAGCTTTCATTCTTCGTGCGGCTGGTAGAGATCTGCAAGGAGCTGGGGATCTATCTGATTCACGATCTGGCGTATGCGGACCTGACGTTCGATGGCTATAAGGCTCCGAGTGTGTTGCAGGTGCCGGGGGCGAAGGACATAGCGGTGGAGTTCTTTACACTCTCGAAGAGCTACAACATGCCGGGGTGGCGGGTTGGCTTTATGGTAGGGAACAAGAAGCTGGTGACTGCGCTGGCACGCATCAAGAGCTACTTTGACTATGGGACGTTTACTCCGATCCAGGTGGCTTCGATTGCGGCGCTCGAAGGTCCCCAGCAGTGTGTGGCTGACATCACTTCCATCTACAAGGCGCGACGAGATGTGCTGGTGCCGGGGCTAAATAAGCTGGGTTGGCCCGTAGAACTGCCCAAGGCAACGATGTTTGCGTGGGCGCGAATTCCGGAGCAGTATCGCGCACTGGGGTCGGTGGAGTTCTCGAAGAAGCTGCTGCTGGAGGCCAAGGTCGCAGTGAGCCCGGGGGTGGGGTTCGGAGAGCATGGGGATGGGCACGTTCGGTTCTCGCTGATCGAGAATGAGGAGCGGACGCGGCAGGCGCTGCGTGGGATCAAGGGGATGTTCAAGGCTGGCTAAGCGGGTGACCTTCTCTAGTGCCCCATGGCTTCTGGGTCCAGCTTCACGCGCTTTTTGGGTAGGCGCATGACGAAGGGTAGCGGTACCAGGCAGAAGAGCAGTGCGGCGAGTAGGACGAAGGCGTTCTGGTAGCTGAGCATTGCGGCTTGGAGCTGCATCTGTCGGTAGGCTTGTCCAACGGCGGCCTGGGCAGCCTGAGAGGCGGTCATGCCTCCGGCGATCAGCATGTCCTGCATGTGAGACATGTAGATGCGGTAGGGGACGCTGCCGGGGATGACGTGTGCGCCGAGGGCCTGCTGATGCACTTGGGTGGAGCGAGCGATGAAGGTGGTGAGGAGCGCGGTCCCGGCGCTGCCGCCGATGTTACGGGCGAAGTTGGAGAGGCTGGAGATCTGGTTGCTCTTGTCCGCAGGGACGCCGACGTAGTTGAGCGTGCTGATGGGGATGAAGATGAAGGGCAGCGCCATCATCTGGAGGATGCGCCACTCGGTAATGGTGGCGAAGGAGGTATTGAGGTCGAGCCGGGTGAGGTTGTAGACGCCTACTGCGGTGAAGAAGTATCCGGCGGCGGCCATGGCTCGGGGGTCGAACTTACCGAGAGATTTGCCAGCGATGAGCATCATGACCATGAGGACGAAGCCTGCTGGAGAGAGCACCATTCCGGCGCGCTCGGCGCTGTAGCCCAGCAGGGTTTGTAGATATTGAGGGATGAGGACAGTGCTGCCGAAGAGCACTGTGCCGAGGATGAGTTGCAAGAAGACTGCGGTGCCGAAGTTGCGGTTCTTGAGCAGCTTGATGTCGACGATGGGGTCGGGATGGAACCATTCCCAAAAGACGAACCATACGAGCAGCACTCCGGCAGAGATGGCGCAGATGAGGATGGTGGTGTCGGAGAACCAGTCTTTCTCCTGGCCCTTGTCGAGCGTGAACTCCAGCAGGGCGACACCGATTGCGACGAGGCCGAGGCCCATGAAATCGATCTTCTGACCGACCGCGGCTTTTTTGCGAGCGATGAGGTGGGGTGGGTCTTCGACCATGCGGTTGGAAAGGTAGAGGGACAATAGGCCGACGGGCAGGTTGATGAAGAAGATCCAGTGCCAGTTGAAGTTGTCGGTAATCCAGCCGCCGAGCGTCGGGCCGATGGCTGGCGCAAAGACGACTGCCATGCCATAGACGGCGAAGGCCTGTCCGCGTTTCTGAATGGGGAAGGTGTCGGCGAGGATTGCTTGTTCACTCGGAGCGAGACCGCCGCCTCCGAGGCCCTGCAGGATGCGGGCGCCGATCAATAGTGGGAGCGTTGGGGCGATGCCGCAGAGCAGGGAGCAGATGGTGAACATCGCGACGCAGCTCATGTAGAAACGCTTGCGTCCGAAACGGTTGGAGAGCCAGCCGGAGATGGGCAGGATGACCGCCGAGGCGACTAGATAGCTGGTTAGTACCCAGGTGGCTTCGTCCTGACTGGCGCCGAGGGAGCCCGCGATGTGAGGCAGAGCGACGTTGGCGATAGAGGTGTCGAGGACCTCCATGAAGGTGGCAAGGGTGACTGTCAATGCTACTGCCCATGGATTATGGCTGGGCCGCCATGCTGCGGCTACTTGAGCTGGGGATAAGGTTTGAGTCGCCGTTGCCATATCAGTCTCCTGATATAGTATCAGGAGACTGATACCTATGAGCAAGCAAGCGGCGAAGAGTTCAGGCGATGAGAAGCGGCGGGCGGCGCAGATGATGAAGCGCATCCTGCTGGGCTTTCGTGCGCTGATGGATGAGGAGCTACGGCCGCGTGGGGTGACGACCGCGCAGTTGCAGATTCTTAAGGCGGTGCAGGCTGAGCCGGGAAGCTCAGGCGCTCAACTGGCGCGGGTTTGCTATATGACGCCGCAGTCGATGCAGTCCTTAATTGAAAAGACGGAGCGGGACGGGTGGATTGAACGCCGTAAAGGGAAGGGAAACGATCGCGTGCTGGCCGCTTCGCTTACGAAGGCGGGTGAGGCGTTGCTCAAGGATGCAGAGGTGGTGGTGAAGAAGATTGAACGGAAGATGTGGGGTGCGACTTCGGCGGCGGAGATCGCGGGGCTTGTGGGGGTCTTGGAGCGGTGTCTGGGGAATATTGAGGAGTAGCTGATATGAACCCTACGCGATGAGACTGTATGGATGGGGCTCCTTGGCCTCTCAGTTTGTGCCTGTTGTGAAAGCAATTTGCCCACTCAGCGCCTCAACTAGGCGGGTAGCACCTCACCGGCTTGCCGATAGCCTTGATCGAAGGTTTCGACATGTGCTGCGGTGCTTGAAAGCGTTAGCTCCAACATAGTTACGGTGCCAAATGGCAGACATGCTGGAACCTTGTCGCGAACCATGGACGACAATGTATCTCTGGTTCTGACGCAAGCAGTAGTTGCTGGTAGTGAATAACCCCACGATAACCTCGCCCTTCGGCTCGGTGATCATGGGGCACCCGCTTTATTTGTGGGCTAGTTTTTTCTGGGTATCCTGGAAGCGGCGCAGGCGATCGAGGGTGCGGGCTTTGCCAAAGACGACCATGGACTCGAGCAGGGGTGGGGACATGGTGCTGCCGCTGACGATGGCGCGGAGGAGCATGAAGTTTTCTTTGACCGACCAAGACTTTTCTTCGCCTAGTTGCTTGAGGACGAGCTCCATAGCTTCGTGGGTCCACTCGGTGGTTTCGAGCAGAGCCAGCTGGTCTGCGGCGAAGAGGAGGGTCTCTTCGGGTGTGCGCTTTTTGGGGACCCAGACTTCGGGGGGTGGGAGGATGTTGTCCTTCAGGAGGAAGGCGGTGAGGTCGCCGAACTGGCCGAGGGTCTCGACGCGGGTCTGGATGAGGGTGGAAATGTTGCGCAGGTAATCGTCGGAGAGGACTGTGGAGCGGAGTGCGGTGAAGAAGGCGTCGGGGGTGAGGGCGCGCAGGTACTCGCTGTTGAGCCACTTGAGCTTGGTGAGGTCGAAGACCGGGCCGCCGAGGCGGATGTTGGGGACTTCGAACTTTTGAACCATCTCGTCGAGCGAGAAGATTTCAGATTCCTTGGCACCGTTGACTACTTCGACCGGAGTGGGGGAGGGCATGCCGCCGCCCATCAGGCCGAGGAAGTTGATGACCGCCTGGGGGAGGAAGCCGGTCTCGCGGTAGTAGACGAGGGAGACGGGATTCTTGCGCTTGGAGATCTTGGACTTGTCCAGGTTGCGGAGGAGGGGCATGTGCCAGAAGCGGGGGGTGGGCCATCCGAAGGCCTGGTAGAGGAGGACGTGTTTGGGGGTGGAGGAGATCCACTCCTCGGCGCGGATGACGTCGGTGATGCGCATGAGGTAGTCGTCGACTACGTTGGCGAGGTGGTAGGTGGGGAAGCCGTCGGACTTCATCAGGACCTGGTCGTCGACGTTGGAGTGTTCAAAGGTGATGTCGCCGCGCAGCTCGTCGCGGAAGGTGGTGCTGCCTTCGGGGACCTTCAGGCGGATGACGTAGGGGCGGCCTTCCGCACGATAGGCGTCGATCTGCTGCTGGGTGAGGGAGCGGTGGGCGCCGTCGTAGCGGGGGGGGAGTTTGGCGGCGATCTGGCGCTGGCGTAGTGCTTCGAGCTCTTCGGCGTCTTCGAAGGCGCGGTAGGCGGTGCCGTTTTTCAACAAAATCTCGACGTACTCGCGATAGATGGCGGTGCGTTCGGACTGACGGTAGGGGCCGTAAGGTCCGCCGACGTCGGGGCCTTCGTCCCAGGTGAGGCCGAGCCAGTGGAGGGCGTCGAAGATCATCTGCTCGGAGGTGGCGACGAAGCGGGCGCGGTCGGTATCTTCAATCCGGAGAACAAACTGGCCTCCGCGCTGGCGGGCGTAGATGAAATTGATGAGTCCGATGTAGGCGGTGCCGACGTGGGGGTCGCCGGTGGGGGAGGGGGCGATGCGAACGCGGATAGGGGGCTGGGTCGGGGTTTGGGGCGGGGTATTGGCAGAGTTTTCAGTCATGATGGTCGTCAGTTTCGATGGTATCAGGGTGGTGTAGGCCCCCTCCCCCTTAATTGCGTAAAGTCTTGATTCTGTTTGGTTTGGCTTTGGACTGAGCGGGTAAAGTCTTGATTCTTTTGGGGTTATTTGTAAAGTCTTGATGGGGCTTGAGTTAGGGGGATGGCACGCTACGTGTCCTCACGACCGAGTCACTTTTGGGGAACGTGGAGGGCTACATCTTAGCTTCAGGTTGTATTGGCTGCAGGGGTGCTGAAAAGTCGAATGTGGCGTGGAAGGACTCCCTCAGTGGCTAAAGTCACGTTGTCGAAATTGCACTTGCGGCGCGGCTGAAGCCGCGCCCTTTCAAAACAGCGGCTTTTTCAGCAGCTTCTTCAGGGCGGCTAGGATTCAGGGCGGCTAGGATTCAGGACGGCAGGAATTCAGGACGGCTGGGATTCTGGTCAGGGGCGGAAGCCTAGGGTTCCGTTGAGGACTCCGAGGGCGTAGGGCTGGACGGCGGGGGTGGCGATGCCGACGAACTCCACTGCGAAGCCTGCGGTGGCGTCTGCCCAGAGGTTGCCGCTGCCGTCTATGGCGAGGGCCTGGGGATTCATGGAGATGCCACCGTTAATGCCGGTTGCGCCGGATAGGATCGCTGCATTGGGGGCGATGATGCTGATCCCATAGGTATAGGTGGGGTTCGGGACGCGACCGTTCTGCTTCGTCTCGATGACGCTTTGGTTCCAGACATTGCCGGCACCGTCGATGGCGAAGGCGGCGGGGATGTTCCAGAAGCAGTCGATGATTGTGCTGCCTACGATGCCTGGAGCGGTGCAGTTGGGTGCGCCGGCGGCGGGGGTGAGCTGATTGCCGTTGGCGTCGACCTTGGCGAAGTTGGCGACGTTGACGCTGTTGACCCAGGCGTTGCCGGTGGAGTCGAAGGCGGCGGTGATGGGGTAGAGGGGGTTCAAGGAATAACCCGAGCCGGAGAGCCGGGTGCCTGCATTGTTGAATTTGGCGATGAGGCGTTCGTTGGGATTGCCGACCCATGGGTTGCCGTTGACGTCGATGCTGACGCCGCTGAGTCCGAAGCTGGGGCGTGTGCCTCCAGTGACGAACCCGGATGCTCCGGAGAGCACGGTCCCGGTGTTGCTGAGTTTGATGAGTACGGTGTTGTTGCTTCCGCTGGTCTGCTCATCGACGATCCATGCGTTGCCTTGCCCGTCTTGGGCGATGGAGATGGGGTCGGTAAGGCCGCCGCCGGTGAAGCCGTTGGTGCCGGAGAGGATGGTGCCGGTAGGCCCGATCTTGACGACGTTGCTGTTGGTGGTGGCGGTGATCCACGCGTTGCCGGCAGGGTCGATGGAGATGGCGGTGGGGAGCGAGAGGCCGCCGCCGGTATAACCGTTGGCTCCGGAGAGGACGGTACCGTTGTTGCTGAGTTGGGTGACGCTGTAGGGACCGCCGAAGGGCGAGTTTACAAACCAGGCGTTGCCGGAGGCGTCGAGCGCCATGACCTTGCAGGAGAGTGCACCGCCGGTGTACTGGATGGCGACTGCCCAATCATTTGGCGCGGTGGAGAGTGTGGGCTGGAAGGGTGGGGTGGCTGTGGAGAGGCCGTAGAGGGTGGCGACCTGGCTGACCGGGTTGCGGGCGACGCTGAGCATGGCCTGCATGGTGTTGGAGGGAGCGGTTCCACCGGTGGGTGTGGCAGCGGCGAAGAGCGCACTGCAGGGGTTTCCAGTGCCGTCGGAGTTGATGCAGGGGGCGAGGATGTTGGCGAGCGTATTGATGCGGGTCTGCGGAGCGGTACCGTTGCCGGCAGGAGTGACGGTGAGAGCTGTTCCGGTGTTGATGTTGACCAGATTTTTGACCAGCAGGAAGGAGTTGGTGATGCCGGTGAGGTTGGTACTGCTGGAGCCGACCTGGGTTGCGTCCGCACTGAGGAAGGCGGAGAGCGCGTAGATGGAGGCCGCAGTCGTGACCTCGTTGATGGTGATGAACGAGTTTGGATTGAGGGTGAGCTGGCCGCTGAAGAGGCTGCAGGGGCCAAGCGCGGTGATCATCTTGAGGGCGCTGTTGTTGGTGCCTGCGGCCAGGCCGGAGTTGCCGCCGGTAGCAACGATATAAAGCTGGCTCGTAGAGGAGGGGCAGGTGTAGTTGCCGGTGATGGAAAAGTTTCCCTGCGCGTCGGTGGTGACGGGTTGCGTGAGCAGGGAGGTGGCTGCAAGGCCATAGCCGGTGGTGCCAGCGGCGAAAAGCCGGATGGTGGAGCCGGAGACGGGTTGCTGTCCGCCGTGGACCGAGCCCTGGAGCTGGTTGACCAACTGCGGGCCGCTGGCACCGGGGACTGCGCCACAGCCTGCGAGGATGAGGCTGCAGGTCGCCAGGGCAAGGATGGGGAGTCGCATGGTAGACGCAAGAACACGGATCGAAGTACTTCTCACGGGTAGACTCCTGATCTGAGACTTCCTAACGAAAAGCTCCAATGCTGCGGACAAGTGTAGTTCAGCCCGGCATCGCGGCGGAACAATTTTCCGTATTGTGTTGGCCGTAGCTGGGTGTTTTAGCTTCAGGTGAAATTAACAATCGGCGCCCACAATGAGATATGGGATCACTGAAACTAGGCCTCTGTCTTGTGGTGTTTGTATCGATTCGCGGCTTCGCGCAGGTTTTGGTTCTTCCGGCTGGAACCCCGCTGCCGGTGCAGACTGAGGCGCATCTGCCGATGCGGGTGGGGCAGGCGATCCAGGGAGAGTTGATTTATCCGGTCTACGCGGACAATGTACTGGTGCTGCCGGCGAAGACGGTGGTGACGGGAACGGTGGTGGAGCTGCGTCCGAACCATGCACGGCGAGTGAGTGCCCGTCTGCGCGGCGACTTTACCCCGTTTCGTACGCCGATTGTGAGCTTCAATGGGATAAAGCTGGCGGACGGCAGGACGGTGTCGATTGCGACCGGGACGGCGACGGATGGAGCACCTCTGTACCGGCTGGTTGCACCGCCGCCGCGAAAGGGTGGCTTCCTGCGGCAACGGTGGGACGATGGTGTCCAGGTGGTGCGCGACAAGGTCGCGATTGTGACAGGACCGGACAAGGGCGACCGGCTGACACAGTTTCTGTATACGCAACTGCCGTATCATCCTCAGCGGATTGAGAAGAAGACGGCGTGGACGGTGGAGACTTCGGAGCCAGTGAGTCTCTCTGCGGTGTTGGCGGATGTGCCGCCAGATACTCAGGTTGCGGTTCCGGCGGCGGACGGTGAGCAGCCGTGGATCGTGCAGGCATATCTGAATGAGGCGCTGAGCTCGGCGAACTCGAAGACGGGGCAGACGATTGAGGCGACGGTGGCGGAGCCTATCTACAACCCAGACCATACGATTGCGGTGCCGCAGGGCGCTACGATGCTGGGTGTGGTGACGCAGGCGAAGGCGGGGCGCAGCTTCGGGCGAGCGGGTACGCTGCACTTTGATTTTCGGCAACTGGTGTTGCCGAGTGGGACGCAGAATGTGCAGGCTTCGCTGACCGGGGCGGATTCTGTGGCGGGACAGAATCTCGCGATGAATTCCGAGGGCCAGGTGAAGCCGAAGCCACAAGACAAGCTGCTGGTGCCGCTTCTGTTACTGACCCTGGCGGCGCGTCCTTTGGATCATGACCATGGCGACAACCAGTTTGGCAAGACTGCAGTTGCTTCAAACAGTATTGGTCTGGTCGGGTTCATTGTTGGGACGGCTGCTGGGCAGCGAAATCTTGCGGCGGGGCTGGGCTACTACGGTGCGGCGATCTCGCTGTATGAGCGATGGATCAAACGGGGGCGGGAGGTTAGTTTTGCGCGGGACACGCGGCTGGTGTTGCAGACGACGCCGCGGCGGTCTACGGTGTTGCGGCCTGAGTTAGGGGATGCGAGAGAGCGGTAGATTGCCGGCAGTGGATGGCTGGTATGGGGGATGTATTCCTTCCCCACCCATCGCTTGCCACTCCAACGAACACGTGCGTTCGCCGGGGACCCCGGTAGGCGCGCTCAGGATGGGGCACGCTGGCACCCTGGCACCCTGGGTTGAATGGTTTGAACGGTAAGGGGATGCGAATGGTTTCGGGGTTCTTCGACTTCGCTCAGAATGACGGATTTGTTGGGTGGGTGGGAGAGAGACACCCCACGACAGCGACGGTAAGGCTGTCGCGATCATGGGGCACCCGGGGGTGTTCGATGCCTACTGGGTGGGGAAGGGGACGAACTTTTCGGTGCAGGAGGTGGGGGTGGATTTGGTGGGGGTGCCGGTGAGGGTGGAGTCGGGGCTGGGTGGGATTTGGAGGTTGGTGGGGCCGGGGCCGAAGGTGAGGTCGGCGTGGTTGAGGACGTAGGAGTATTTCGAAGTGGTGGCGTCGGTGAGCTGTACGTTGTCGTCAGTGAGGCTGACGGCGTCCAGGCGGGCGGCGATGCGGTGGTCTTTGTCGTAGGCGTCGAAGTAGATCTTGCCGCCGCCGGAGACGCGGACGTTGTGGAGGGTGATGTCGCGGAAGGTGGGTGGGGAGTTGCCCTGGAGGGTTCCGGCGGCGGAGTAGCTGGCGGCGAGATCGATGGGCTTGGGGGAGTTGCGGATGCAGATGTCGTCGTAGAGGACGTCGTGGACGAGGCCGCCACGGGAGCCGTTGGACTTGATGCGAATACCGGAGTCGGGGCCGTCGAGGGAGAGGTCGGTGACGCGGACTTTGCTGACCCCGCCGTTGGTCTCGGAGCCGATGGACATACCATGTCCCCAGTAGAAGTGGTTGTGAGAGACGGTCATGTTGGAGATGGTGTCGCCGCCTTTGATGGCGATGTTGTCGTCGCCGGTGCGGATGTAGGTGTGGGTGATGGTGATGTTTTTGGAGCCGCCGGGGTCGATGCCGTCGGTGTTGCGGGCGAGGCGTTGGGGAGTGTCGATGCGGACGCCCCAGACGGTGAAGCCATTGCCGTGGTTGTAGACGATGTGGAAGTTGGGCGAATTTTTGTAGGTGGTGTTGTAGAGGGTGAAGTTGTCGGCGTAGTCGGTGACGAGGAGGCGGGGGACCTGCTGGCGGCGGTTAGGGCGGGCCTGTTCGGCGAGGTCCCACCAGGTGACGTTCTGGTGGAGGAGCCTGGCGCCGCCGCGTCCGTCGATGGTGCCTTCGCCCATAATGGCGGCTCCGGAGATGTGTTTGGCGGAGATGAGGGGCTTGCAGCCGTTGTGCTCGTCGTTGACGATGCCGCAGGAGTCGGAGGTGATGTCGTAGACGCGGGGATCGCGAGAGGCGAAGAGGGTGACGCCTTTGTCGATGAGGAGGGTGACGTTGGCGCGGAGCTCGAGCGGGCCGGAGAGGAAGGCGGTGTTTGCGCCGGAGCTGCTGCTTCCGGAGGCGCGGAGGGCTACGGCTTTGCCTTTGCCGCAGTGGTCGAGGGCCTTCTGGATGCGGGCGGTGTCGAGCTGCTGCTCGGCTGATTCGGCCTCGGGGATGGGGGAAGGGAGTTGGGCCTGGAGCTCGGTGCAGATGGGGGGGAGGGTGGGTTCGGTGACGATGCGGGTGTCTTGCGCTAGTAGGGGCACGGTGGCGAGGGCGAGGGCAAGGAGGATGGCTTGGGTGCGGATGGGAGGCTCCATGGATAGTTGAACGGTGGTCTGACCAATTAGTTGTGGTCTTCATGATGGGGATTGGAGTGGAGGAATGTCAAGGTGAGCGGTCGCGCTTTGCGCGATACCCCACTCATGCGATGAAGCGCTGCATGAATGGGGCACCCGGAAGCTGGGGATGAATGGTTTGAACGGTACGGGTGATGCTGAAGGTTTCAGGGTTCTTCGACTTCGCTCAAAATGTCGATTTGTGGAGTGTGTGAGGAGAGCGGTCGCGCTTCGCGCGATACCCCACCCTTTGCGAGATACAAAGACGCAAAGGATGGAGCACCCGAATTCGTGGCTGGTGTTCGATTTGGGTGGATGCAGTGCGGCTAGAATGAGGCATATTTCCTATCCGGAGCGTGCGTATGAAGGTTTTGCTGGTGGTGGTGTGGCTGGGGTTGGGTGCGGTGTTTTCGGCGGGCGCGCAGCAGGCTGGGCCAGACAAAGCTACAGTAGCGTGGTGGTCGCAGACGAAGGCTTTGGCGGGCGATGGGATGGAGGGGCGAGATACGGGGTCTGCGGCGTATGAGCGGGCGGCGAAGTATGTTGCGGGGCAGTTTGAGGCGGCGGGGTTGAAGGCTGCGGGTGTGGGTGGCGGTTACTACCAGCGGGTGCCGATGCACCAGGTAGATCTCGATGTGGCGAAGTCGTCGATAGAGGTGGTGTTGGGAGCGAGGGCGGAGAGACTGGAATGGATGCAGGAGACTACGTTGCTGCCGCGGACTGGAATGAACGCGGCGTTTGAAGGCGAGATGGTGTTTGTGGGGTATGGCGTGGTCTCGGGTGCGGAGGCTGACGGGCTGCGGGGGAAGGTGGCGGTGCTCTTCAACAATGTTCCGGCGGGGCTGAGCGCGAAGGAGCGCGATGGCTTTGCGGCGAAGCGGCTGAAGGGGTTGGCGGGTGCGGGTGTGGCGGCGGTGGTGTCGATTGATAATCCGGGTGCGATTGAGCCGACGCATTGGCCGGCTGCGTATGCGAGGACAGTCACGATCGTTTCGGATAAGCCCGTTGCAAGTGGCGCAGCGCTGACAACGGTGCGGGTGAGTTCTGAAGGAGCCGCGAAGTTGTTTGCGGGGACGCAGGGGCATGGGTTTGCCGATGTGTTGAAGAGCGGGGTGAAGGGAACTCCGTTGGAGACGTTTGCGCTGGCGGCTTCATTGCGGGTGAAGGTGGCTGTGGTGGAGAAGGAGATCTCTTCGCCCAACGTGATTGCGGTGTTGCCGGGTTCGGACGCTACGCTGGCTGCTGAGTATGTCGCTGTGTCGGCGCATCTGGATGGGTATGGATACGGGACGCCGGTGCTGGGGGACAAGCTTTATAACGGCACGCTGGATGATGCTGCCTATGTTGCGACTCTGATTGAGCTGGCGAAGGATTTGAAGGGTCATGCGCCGAAGCGCAGCATCCTGTTCTGTGTGTTTACTGGCGAGGAGAAAGGGTTGCTGGGGTCGGTGTACTTTACGGCGCACCCCACGGTGGCGATGAAGGATGTGGTGGCGGATTTAAATCTTGACCAGTTGCGGCCGATCTTTCCGTTGAAGATTTTGACGATGGAAGGGGTGGATGAGTCGAGCCTGGGAGGGACGGTGAAGACGCTGGCGGCGAAGTATGGAATTGAGATTCGTCCGGACATGGAACCGGAGCGGAACCTGTTTCGGCGGGCGGACAACTACAGCTTTGTGCGGGTGGGGGTGCCGATTGCGAGCTTCATCTTTGGGTATAACCCGGGATCGCCGGAGGAGGTGATCTACCGGGACTGGTATGCGCGGCGCTATCACAAGCCGCAGGATGATTTGAAGACTCCGATTGTGTGGGCGGCGGCGGGGACGTTCAATCGCTTCTATGGAGAGCTTGCTGTGACGATTGCGAATACGCCGGAGCGTCCGACGTGGAATGCAGGGAGTGCGTATGCGCCTAAACCGTAGGGTCAGAGGTTGAGACTGTAGTTGTGGTGCGGCGGCGCCAGAAGTCGAGGAGTGTTGCGGCTAGTGTGACGATGACGGGGCCGAGGATGATACCGGTGATTCCGAAGAGCGCGATGCCGCCGAGGATGGAGATAAGGATGACGGCGGTGTGGGTGCGGAGACGGGTGCCGACGAGGATGGGATAGAGGAAGTTGTCGATGGTGGAGACGATGACTCCACCCCAGACGGCTAGGATGGCGGCTTTGCCCCAGTGTCCGGAGAAGCCGAGGTAGAGCGCGATGGGGACCCAGATGAGGAAAGCTCCGAAGGCGGGCACCATGGCGAGGAGTGCGGTGCAGAAGGCCCAGAGGACGAAGCCTGGCACTCCGAGAGCCCAGTAAGCGATGCCGCTGAGGGTGCCTTGGATTGCGGCGATGGCCAGGCGGCCGAGGGCGGTGGCGTAGATAGTGTCGTCGAGGCGGTGGAGGAGTTCAGTGCGTTCATGCTCTTGGAGCGGCAGAATCGAACGTAAGAACTGTAGGGCGGCGGTACGATCGCGGAAGAGGAAGAACAGGATGAAGAGCATGACGACCATCTGGGTGATAGTGCGGATCGACGTGCTGAATATCGCAACCATGTGACTGCCGAGATAAGCAGCGATGGCGTGGGCGGCGTTGTTGATGGTGGGGTTGTCGAGGTTGGGGGTGTCGATGAAAGGCTGCAGGCGTTCGGCGATGGCGGGATGGCGGCCGAGGAGGTCGACGAGCTTCTGCTGGGTGGTGTCGTCGCGCAGGGTCGTGACGACGGCGACGGCTTGTTGAGCGAGGTCCTGTGCGAGGAAGGACACAGGAATGACGATTGCCAGCAGCACGAGGACTAACGCGAGCGCAGCGCAGAGATTGCGGTTGGGGATGTGTGCGGCGAGCCAGTTGTAGGGCTGCTGGGTGATGACCGCCAGGACGGTAGCTCCGAGTAGCGCGGAGAAAAAAGGTTTGAGTAGAAAGGCGCAGATTACAAGAACCGCGAGAGTAAGCAAGGAGAGGGCGACGTGCTGCCAGTCGACTTCGTTCTTAGTGGCAGGCATCGTGGTGGTCGTCTCCTGGTGTGATCGCGTGGACTAACAGTTAGATGCGCGCGGGCGGGAGACGGCTGGATTATCGCTACGGTGCGGAGACGACGCCTACCGCGGAGTCTGCGCAGCCGTAGTAGAGGAACCAGCGATTGTGGAAACGGACGAGGCCTTCGGCGAAGGTGGTACCGGCGACGTACTGGCCGGTCTTTTCGTAGGGCTGTTCGGGCTTGAGGGACGGGGCGTCATCGCGCGCGATAAGGTGTGCAGGGTTGGTGGGGTCGAAGAGAGCTTGTCCGGCGGCGTAGGCGTTGGCACCGAGGGTGGGGTCGCCGTGATCGGAATCGTTTTTGCCGTTATAGAGAACGACGATGCCGGCGCTGGTGAGGATGGGTGGCGGCCCTACTTCAGGGAAGCCGCTATCGAAGTGGCCGGAGCGTTTGGTGAGGACTTCGACGGGATTGCCGGCGGCATCTTCCAACGGTGTCCAGTGGATGAGGTCTGGCGAAGAGGCGAGGCGGATGGCGAGCTCGCCCCAGTACATCCAGTAGGAACCGTTGATTTTTGCGGCTACGAGGTGGTCGTGGTCGAGCGTCGTGACGATGCCGCCAGACTTGTACTTGAGTGAGTCGTATTTGCCGCTGGCAGCGTGGAGGAAGATGGGGCCATGCTTGGTCCAGTGGGCGAGATCGGGCGAGGTGGCGAGGCCGATGGAGTAGGTGGTGCGGTTCCACTGGGTGTAGGTGAGGACGTAGGTGTGGGTGCCGGGATGTGATGGGTCGGCGGGAGCTTCGACGATGCGTGGGTCTTCGACTCCGCCAGGCCACTCGTGGGACTGCTGGTCATCCACAGAGGGATAAAAGACGGGCGAGGGTAAGCGGGTGAAGTTGGTGCCGTCGGTGCTGGAGGCGAGGCCGAGGCGCGAGGTGTGCATGCCGATCTGCATGGAGCCGGAGTCGTCTTCGGCGCGGTAGAGGACGTAGATCTTGCCGTCGCGGACGATGGCGGCGGGGTTGAAGGTGTGGAGCGCCTCCCAGTGGACGGAGGTTTTAGCGATAGGGTCCGTGAAGAGCGAGGCTTTGTTGGGGCTGATGACCGGCGCGCTGACGGGGCGAGTTAAGGGGCCGAGCTGCCAGTGAGGCTTTGTTGCGGCTAGTAGGCCAGCGGAGAGAAAGGCGACGGAGAGGAGGGAAAGACGGCTGATTTGCATGACGCAGCCAGTATGCACCGACCGGGAGCGGCTAGGATAGAGGGTAGCTCGATGGGCGGAGTGTCTTGAGAGCCGATGACCGATGACGACCGAAATCGAAGGAGACTGCTGTGACCAACCCAAGCGCCACTGTTGAAGAAAAGCTGACGACCCAAGGCCATACGCCGACGATGGAGAGCCAGTGGATTCCGTTTACGCCGAATCGGGATTTCAAGCGTGATCCGCGGATGTTCGAAGCGGCTAAGGGGAACTACTTCTTTGGGCCGGCGGGGCAGCAGCTTCTGGACGGTAGCTCGGGGTTGTTTACGACTCCGGCAGGGCATGGTCGGCAGGAGATCGCGACGGCGGTGTATGAGCAGGTGCTGGAGTTGGACTATACGTCGAGCTTTCTGCGGTCGCATCCGAAGGCGTTTGCGGTGTGTGAGCAATTGACTGAGCTACTGCCGCAGGGGATGAGCAAGATTTTTCTGGTGAACTCTGGCTCCGAAGCAGTGGATACAGCGGTGAAGATTGCGCTGCATTATCATCGCGTGCGGAAGGAGGCTTCGCGGTCGATGTTTGTGTCGCGCGAGCGGGCTTACCATGGCGCGAATATGACGGGCGTTGCGCTTTCGGGGCTGGTGAATAATCGCCGCGCGTTTGGTTTGCCGATGCTGCCGGTGGTGCATATGCGGCATACGTGGCTGGAGGCGAATAAGTTTGTGCCGGGGCAGGGTAAGCATGGCGCCGAGCTTGCCGAGGACCTGCTGCGGTTGATCCAGTTGCACGGTGCGGAGAATATTGCGGCCTGCATCGTGGAGCCGATTGCTGGTTCTACGGGGACGCTGGTGGCTCCGGTGGGGTATCTGGAGCGGTTGCGGGAGATCTGCACAGCGCATGGTGTGTTGCTGATTTTTGATGAGGTGATTACGGGCTTTGGTCGGACGGGGCAGCCGTTTGCTGCGCAGAGCTTTGGCGTGACGCCGGACATCATTACGATGGCGAAGGCGATTACGAACGGGATTATTCCGATGGGCGCGGTGGCGGTGAGCGAGGCTATCCACGACACGATTGTGGGCTCGGGCGCTGAGGGATCGGTGGAGTTCTTCCATGGATATACGGGGTCAGCACATCCGGTTTCGTGTGCGGCTTCGCTGGCTACGCTGGGAATCTATAAGCGTGAAGATCTGTTTGCGCGGGGGCGTGCGATGTCGGCGCGCTTTCTTGAAGGGATGTTTGGATTGCAAGGGGTGCCAGGGGTTCTGGATGTGCGGGGCTACGGGATGATGGGTGGACTGGATATCGATCCGGCAGTGCTTGGGGTGGATGGGTACGGGTTTCAGAAGCTGCTGTATGACATGGGGCTGCATATCAAGTCGACGGGAAACAGTCTTGTATATGCTCCGCCGTTTACTT
>JANYER010000263.1 GCA_025359825.1 Granulicella sp. | reverse complement strand
CGCGTGGCTGCAGGCTATCTGACGGCAAGCTGGGGCTCGAGCGAATAACCGCGTAGTGCGACGCCGTTCTCTGCGGTGATGGTCTGGACCTCGCCGCCGGTGGTATCGATGGTTGCGCCGTCCGTGGCGTGGTAGCTCTGCGGACCGGGCTTGATGCGGATGGTGTCGCCGGTGAGGGTGAAGGTGCCGAGTTGCGAGTTGGCGTTGTAGCCGGCCTGGCGGAGCTCGCGGGCGATGAAGGAGGCGGTGAGCTTCTGGCCGGTGCGGACCTCTTTAGGCGCGGCGTAGATCTGCGAGACGCTGGCGAAGATCGGGCCGGCGGCGAGACGGTCGTCGACGACCCGTTGGTACTTGAAGTAGAAGTAGCCGAAGACCGATACGGCGAGCACCAAGATGCCCAGGCCCGCGATGAGCATCATGCGCACGAAGCGTGAGCCTAGACCGCGGCGGAGGGCGGCGGTGCGTTGGTTGCTGCCGTATTTGAGTTTGACGGGCATGGGGTCTCGGTATTCGCTACCTGGTACGAGGTCTATTTAGTTGGTGGAGACAAGCTGCTTCAGGTGTTGGACGGCTTCGTCAGGAGATAGGTTGTGGGTTTCGTTGGTGAGGCGGTTGAGTAGCTCGACTTTGTTCTCTGCGATTCCTCGGCCGATGTTGACGCGGAAGGGGATGCCGGTGAGATCCGCATCCTTGAACTTTACTCCGGCGCGCTCGTCGCGATCGTCGAGCAGGACGTCGAGGCCGGCGGCGGTGAGATCAGCAGCAATTTTTTCTCCGGCTTCGAGGAGCGGCGCTTCGCCGATGTTGGTGATGGTGACGACCACCTGGAATGGAGCGATAGTCGGATGGAGCGCGTAGGCGTTGCCGCCGTTGGCTGCGGCGCTGCTCTCGATGGCGGCAGTGAGGATGCGCTCGATGCCGATGCCGTAACTGCCCATGATGGGAGTTACTTCCTTGCCGTCGCGGCTGAGGACGGAGGCGCCCATGCTTGCGGTGTACTTACGGCCCAATTTAAAGATGTGACCGATCTCGACAGCCTTGCCTAAACGCAGGGGAGAGCCGTCGATGGGGCAGCCTTCGCCTTCGAGGATGTTGCGGACGTCTGCGGTGAGGGTGGGTTTGAAGTCGCGCATCGGGGTGACGTTCCGTAGGTGGTATTCCTCCTTGTTGGCACCGGCGATGAGGTTGGTGCGGCCTTCCAGGGCCTTATCGAGGATGACCAGTGTGCCAGGCTTCTTCGGGTGCGGAGCGGTCTCGATGCCGATAGGGCCGAGGTATCCGGCGGGCGCGTTAAAGGTGGTCGCGAGTTCCTCAGGCGTCATGGGGCGAAGCTCTCCTCCGCTGATGGCAGCGAGTTTGGCTTCGTTGAGGGAGTGGTCGCCACGCAGGAAGACGACGACGGGACGGGACTTGCCGAACTTGGCGTGATCAGCCTCTGGCAGCTCGGCGATGTAGGCCATGGTCTTGATCTGGTGCTGGGGGAGGGTGCTCAGGAATGCGCCGACCTCTTCGATGGTGCGGAAGCCTGGGGTGTGGACGAGCTCCGGGGTGCCGTCGCCGGTGGGGGCGAGATCTTCGACCGGAGTGAGCTGGCTGGTGGCCTTCTCCAGGTTGGCGGCGTAGCCGGAGGCGGAGGAGGCGATGAGGTCTTCGCCGGCTTCGGTGTAGACCATAAACTCCTGCGAGGCGGAGCCGCCCATGGCACCGGAGTCAGCATCGACGGCGAGGAACTGCAGGCCGCAGCGGGTGAAGATGCGGCGGTAGGTCTCGTCATGCTTGTTGTAGCTGGCATCGAGGCCAGTTTCGTCGATGTCGAAGGAGTAGGCGTCCTTCATGATGAACTGGCGGACGCGGAGGAGGCCGGACTTGGGGCGGGGCTCGTCGCGGAATTTGGTCTGAATCTGGTACCAGATTTGGGGGAGCTGCTTATAGCTGCGCAGCTCTTTGCGGGCGATGTCGGTGATCACCTCTTCGTGGGTCATGGCGAGGCAGAGTTCCGCGCCTTTGCGGTCCTTAAGGCGGAACATATTGTCGCCCATGCCGGTCCAGCGGCCGCTGGCCTCCCAAACCTCCCTGGGATTGAGGGCGGGGAGCAGGAATTCCTGGCCGATGCGGTCCATCTCTTCGCGCACGATGGCGACGATCTTGTTGACGGAGCGGTTGCCGAGGAAGAGGTAGGAGTAGATTCCGGCCCCGAGCTGGCGGATGTATCCGGCGCGGAGGAGGAGCTTGTGGCTGGCGACTTCAGCGTCGGCGGGGGCTTCACGAAGGGTGGGGATGAAGAGAGTGGACCAGCGGTGCATGGTGTTGGGTGAATCCTTCCGGCCCGGCAAGGCGGACTTGTGCTGTGGCTTTATTCTAACTTCCCGGGGCCAGTAGGGGGTTGATTGCCCATGGAATCAACTATTGGTCCAGAGGTCGTGCAGGTGGAGGACGCCTTGTGCCTGGCCCGCGGGGTCGACGACGACCAATGAGGTTATTTTGCGGGCCTCCATCAAGCTGAGAGCGGTCGAGGCGAAGGCGTCCCCTGCAATGGTGAGGGGGGTGGGGTTCATGATCTCGGCGGCGGTGTGGTCGAGGGCGCGGTTGCCGTCGCGTTCGAGCAGGCGGCGAAGGTCGCCGTCGGAGATCATACCCAGGAGCTTTCCGTCGGCGAGGACGGTGGTCATGCCAAGCTTTTTGCGGGACATCTCGTAGATGACCTGGGGCATGGGGGTCTCGGGCGCGACCAGGGGGAGGGCGTCGCCGCTGTGCATGAGGTCGCGGACGCGGGCGAGGCGATTGCCAAGGCGTCCGCCGGGATGGAGGTCGGCAAAGTGGGTGGAGTCGAAGTTGCGGCGGCGGGAGAGCTCTAGCGCGAGTGCGTCACCCAAAGCGAGCATGACGGTGGTGGAGGCGGTGGGAGCGAGGTTGAGCGGGCAGGCCTCGGTGGCGACGCTGATGTCGAGGTGAACGTCCGCGGCTTTCGCGAGGGTGGAGTAAGCGGAGGCGCAGAGGGCGATGAGGGTGGTGGAGAGGCGCTTGAGCGTAGGAAGCAGGTTGAGGAGCTCTTCGGTCTCGCCGCTGTAGGAAAGGGCGATGAGGGTGTCGCCGGGGGCGACCATCCCGAGGTCTCCGTGGACTGCTTCGGCGGGGTGCAGGAAGTGGGCCTGGGTGCCGGTGGAGCGCAAGGTGGCAGCGATCTTCTGGGCGATAAGGCCGGACTTGCCGATGCCGGTGAGCAGGACGGGGCGCGTGATGGAGAGTATGCGCTCGACGGACGCGGCAAAGGGAGCCTGCATGGAGGTGTCCAGACGCAGAGCGAGGTCGAGGAGCGCGGCAGCCTCGATGCGGATGAAGTCGGAGGGTGGGGTGTAGTTCGGCTGGTTCGGCATGGGAGTCTTGACCATGTCGATGCTAGCAGAGGGACTGCTCGAGTACGCTACGCACTCAAGGGAGGATGGATTGGATGGGTACTGCTTTGGCTTGCGCGTGGTAGCCGGCGCCGTTGGGGTGGATGTTGTCGCCGGAGTTAAAGTCAGGCAGTAGGAAGTTGGGGTGGGCCGGGTCGGCGAGGGCGTGGTCGAAGTCTGCGATGGCAACGACACCAGGGAGGGTGAGGCCGACGGTGCGGACCCAGGTGTTGTAAATGCTTCGCTGGGTCTCCTCTGGATTGGTATCGCCTTCATAAGGTTGAGCGGAGGATGGGGTCGGACCGAAGTTTGGTGACCTGGCGTTTTTGCAGAAGGTGGAGGGGGCGATGGTGGCTAGGATGACGCGGACCTTAGCGGCGGCTGCAGCGGCGACCATCTGGCGGGTGTAGGTTTCGAGTGTTTCAGCAGTGGAGCAGTTGGCATTGCGGAGATCGTTCGCGCCGAGGTAGAGGATGACGGTCTTTAGGCTGGGCTGGCTGAGAACGTCGCGTTGGAAGCGCGCAATGCCGGGTTCCTGATGGGAGTTGGAGGTATCAGGCCCGGCGGTGTTGCCGGCGATGCCCTCGTTGAGGACCCCG
>JANYER010000250.1 GCA_025359825.1 Granulicella sp. | reverse complement strand
TGTAATGCTGCTTGTGCGGCTCTGAAGTTGTGCAGGGCTTCGGTAGTTGCTGTGGGTCGGGTAGCTTCTGTTTCAGCCGCGCGGACAGCTGAAAGGAGGATGGTATGTTGGCGGCGGCGGTTTGATCTGAGATCTAGGTCGTAGGACTTTGCGGTGGTGTAGATGACATCAAGAATGCCATCGAACCTCTCTCGTGCTGACAGAGGTTCTGGGTGTGGATGTGGAGCAGCTTGTAGCATCTCATTGGAGACTGAAGTTGTAGCAGCGGTGGTGGTGGATGTGTTGGTGGTGGTGGAGACTGCGCTGATGGTGGTGGTGGGGGGTGGGGCGTTGTCAGTGGCGGTGGTGGCGGCAGTGTTGGGAGTAATGGCTGGCCGATTTGAGGGAGTGTTGGTGGTGTAGGTGATGGCGGGGTTGGTAATGGCAGCAGTGGTGGAGATGGCGATGGTGGCGGTAGTGGTGGCAGTGGTGGGAGAAGTGGCGGGCAGGGTGGTGGTAGCTGCGGAAGTGGGCGAAGCGGCGGCGGTTGCGATAGCGATGGTGGTGGTGTTGGTGGGGAGGAACGTGGCAGGAGCGGTGGTGATGGAAGTGGATGGAGTGATGACGGGAGCGATGGTGACGGTTGTGGCGGAAGTGGTGGCAGGGGTTGGAGAAATGGCAGGCAGATTGATGGGGGTGGTGGTGTCGGCAGGGGTGTGAGTGATGGCGATTGTGGTGGTGGTTGCAGCATTGGTGAGGGTGGTGGTGTTGGTGGCTGCAGGGGTGGGAACGGCGGGCAAGTTGGCGGGCAGGGTGATGGGAGTGGTGAAGGCGGCAGTGTTGGGAGTGATTCTGGGCGGGATGAAGGGGGTGATGGTGTCGGCGATGGCGTGAATGACGGTGGAGTTTGTAGCAGAAGTGGTGGAGTTGGTGATGGTGGCGGTGGTGGCGATGGTGGCGGCAGGGGTGGGAGTAATGGCGGGCAGGGTGGTGGTGGAAGTGCTGTCGGTAGGGGTGTAGGTGATGGCGGGGTTGGTAATGGCAGCAGTGAAGGAGATGGCGATGGTGGCGGTAGTGGTGGCAGTGGCAGTGGTGGGAGAAGTGGCGGGCAGGGTGGTGGTAGCTGCGGAAGTGGGCGAAGCGGCAGCGGTTGCGATGGTGGTGGTGGTGTTGGCGATGGTGTGAGCGATGGCTGTATTGGTGGATGCAGTGGTGGATGCAGTGGTGGCGTTGGCGATTATGGTGGTGGTTGTGGTGGTGGTGACGGCAGTGGTGGGAGCAATGGCGGGAGCGGTGGAAGGGGTGGGAGGAGGTGTAACTGTCTCGACGTCTTGCGGGGGATGGTAGATGGAAGCAAGGAAAAGTGTCGCAGCAGCTGCAGTGGAGATGGGGTGTTTATTGCAGTAGGCTTTGAGGTGAGTGCGTAGCCGATTGCAGAAGGTGGAGTCTGCCAGAAGGCTGGCACGTAGTTTCCAGGCGCCTCTCCCCTGTATGATGCCATTTGCAGGTGTAACACAGATCATGATTCCCCTGTGGTCGCCGACTAATCCGTCGATGAAGCCGTCATCCGTAATTGCAGCAGTCGCTGACTCCGATGTGAGCCATCGATCAAGGCGGCTGGCACCAGAGCCATCTGTATTGACGTAGGTGAAGGCTCTGTCAGTTGTATGGCGTTGGCGCCAGCTATCTGTCCAGCTTAGCTGCTGCATGCAGTTTTGTAACTCTGTAAAGCCGTATTCGCGTGCGTTGGTGGGTATGATGGTGGTTTCTGATCTGAGGATGCGTGGTTGTTGAGCTGTGATAGCTGTTCCTGGCTGGTTTCTTGGACTGGCTGACAAGGTCGACTGTTGTGCTAAGACAGCTGTCACTCGATCCAGGCGGCGGTCGGCAACGCAATTGAAGTCTCCTCCGCAGAGGACATATCTCCCGGTGGTGTTGGTGAAGTGGGTGTGGAGCTGAGTGAAGAAGGGCGGACGGCTGGCTGCGTCGCTGGGGGCATATACTGTTGTGACAGTGAAGGGGTTCCCCTGGAATGTGAAGTCAACTCTGAGGAAGCGGCCAAAGGGGTCGTTGCCAACGCGGTGTATGTCTGCCCAAGGGAGGGTGTTGGAGAAAAGGATGGCGACTCCGCGTGATGCTGTGCTGAAATGGCACCAGTATGCGGGCCCTAGCCATGCTGATCCGGGGCCACTGCCTTCTTGCATCCATTGATTTGCCTCTGCCTCTGAGGAGTGATGAGTTTCCTGGAGGCATATTATGTCGTAGCGTCCTTGCTGAATCCCGTGAAATAGTTGTCGTCTTTTCTCGGGATTGCTTCGGAGCCCATTGACATTGAGGCTCAGCAGCCGCAGGTGCGGCCGCCTTATCGAGCTCATTGTGGCATGCCACCCCGGGACTCG
>JANYER010000245.1 GCA_025359825.1 Granulicella sp. | reverse complement strand
ACAGCACGCAAAGCACCTCGTCTTGCCACCGAAACTTCCCCCAGTCCCGCAGTGGCCGCTTCGGCAACTCCCGAATCTGATACGCAAAATACGCATCCATCAACGGAATCACCCGTTTATCGCCGGACGCCTCCTGATACTGGCACAGCACCTTCAGCATCACCATTCTCGGCCACCAGTCGTCGTTGCTCTTCGGCCCAAACATGCCCGAAGGATCCGCGCTGCTCAACGCCCAATCCAGAAAACGCTGCGCCTTCGCCTTCAGCTTCGCATCGCCCAGCAGATACGCCAACGGCACCAGCCCATCCAGGAAATACGGCCCCCGCTCCCACGACTCCCCCTTCCCGCCCAGCCACCCACTCTCCGGCCCAACATCCATCCATGTCTCATCCAGATGCCCGCCCAATCCCCGTGCCTGTACCAGCAACTGCTCCCGCAGCCATCCCCGGGGCATCACCGCCCCAAGCGGTAATAAATAGAAGGCGTTCTCCGCCAAATCCTTCCCATTCTTGACCGGGACCGTTCCCCCGCTCAATCCTGCAATTCGACCCTCCAGCGGAATGGAGCTCAAACCCGAAAGCCGCCGCCCAGCCAATGCACCGGCACCCAAAACCCAGATACCTTTCAAAAAATCTCGGCGTCCCCGAACTCCGCACCTCTTGGCCATACAGTTTTTCTCTCTCTAAATGACAGCTTCAATTACAGCACTCGATCGCACGGCCTTGCGAACCCATACTCATCAAACCAGCTACATACTTGCCGGAGGCACAATCCCATTCATCCGCAGATACACCACCATCTGCCCGTAATGGTCATACGCATGGCCGACGCCAAACAGCGCCAGCGTCGCCTTCGTATACACACCCGGCTCATCAATCTTCACCGCGTCGAACGCGTTCTTCTCCGTCAGCGTAGCAATCGCCTTATGGGCAAACGCAAACGAACCTGCCAGCGCTGCAACGATATCGTCCTTCTTCGTCATCTTCCCGATCGCGCCCATATCCACATCCGGCTTCATCCCCGTCATGGTGCTGTAGAAAAAGTAATTCGCCTGCGCCACATGCGCCGCCTGCTGCCCAAACGTCCGCACCTTGGTAAACTCCGTCTTCTGCCCAGCCGCAAAGGTTGCAGCACTCGGCGCAAAGTCGAACTTGTCCGCAGGCATCGCCTTCACCGCGCTCATCATCTCCTTCTCAATCAGACTAAGCTGCGAGTCCACCGCCTCCGAAGGCTTCAGCTTCGTCTCTATCGTCGGTTCGTCGTGGATCAAATTGATATGCGCCTGCGCCATTCCCGCTACCGTACACAGGCTCAAAGCCAATCCGCCAACCATCTTTAGTACTCGCATCCTGCACCTCGTAAATTTGTTTGGGAAACGCGTCCAGCCTACCACGCACACACCAACGCTAGTCACAGATGCCCTGACTAGGAGCTGTCATCGCATGACTTAAAAATCCGTCACGCCGAGATTTAAGTTCTCATCCCCTACCCTAAAACTGTCATCCTGAGCGCAGTCGAAGAGCCTGCTCTGAGCGAAGCCGAAGGAATCCCGAAACCGCTAACGCCACCCAAACAGCCCAAACCATTTAGCCCCAAAAATCAAGGGCCTATCCTCATCACAAACGTTTCCCTTTCCACTCCAGTTCAAAGATCTCGCCAAACAGTGGGGCTGGCGATTCATCACCGTCCACGAAAGATAAACCCCTAGTCGAAAGCCCGAACACATCATCCGAGCAAGTATCATCGTCTTCGTGAAGCCCACTTACTTACTTTTTCTCGCCAGTGCTCTGCTCCCAATCTCGCTGCAAGCGCAGCCCACCCCACTCGACCCCGCCACGAAGACCCTCTCCCACGAAATCTTCAAGCAGCTCGTCGAGATTAACACCACCGACTCCGTAGGATCCGTCACCGCTGCCTCCGAAGCCATGCGCACTCGCCTGATCGCCGCCGGTTGGCCCGCTGCAGACCTTATCCTCACCGGACCCAGTCCCCGCAAGCAGAATCTCGTCGTCCGGTATCGCGGAGCTCCCAGCTCTAAGCTCAAGCCCATCCTAATCATCGCGCACCTCGACGTGGTCGAAGCTCCGCAGGCCGAATGGGCCACCGCCCCCTTCAAGCTGGTCGAAAAGGACGGCTACTTCTACGGACGCGGCACCCAGGACATGAAGGACAATGACGCCATCCTCGTCACCAACTTCATCCGCCTCAAACGCGAAGGCTTCATCCCCAACCGCGACATCGTCCTGGCACTCACTGCCGATGAAGAGGGCGGCCCATCCAACGGAGTCGACTGGCTGCTCAAGAACCGCCCCGAACTCCTCGCTGCTGAGATCGTCATCAACCCCGACGCCGGCGGCATCGACGCCAACCACGGCACCCCCACCGTCATGCTCGTCGAAGCGACCGAGAAGCTCTACGGAGACTTCCAGCTCTCCGCCAAAAATCCCGGCGGCCACAGCTCCCTCCCCACCCCCGACAACGCCATCTACCACGTAGCCGGAGCCCTCGC
>JANYER010000197.1 GCA_025359825.1 Granulicella sp. | reverse complement strand
TGCAGCAGGTGCAGAACATCTTCAATTTGAGTTCGACGTCCGGTTCGGCCGTCACGACAGTGCTGGGTGCGGCTACAAATACATTTTTCAATTCACTGAGCGCACTGGCGAACAATCCTTCGGATACTGCGACCCGGCAGAGCGTATTGGCTGCGGCGAATGGGTTGGCGTCGGCGTTTAATTCGGCGGCGAAACAGATCACCCAGATCGGCGCGGGGTTGGACCAGAAGGTCGGCTCGATTGCAGGGCAGGTGAATGCGCTGACGGCGAAGGTGGCGGACCTGAACAGCAAGATTACGGTGCTGCCGGCGGGTGTGGATGGTGGGCAGTTGGAGGACCAGCGGCAGTCGGCGATTGCTGCACTCTCAAAGCTGGTGGGGTTGAACCAGATTGCCGCGGAGCATAACGGCATCTCATTGACGACTACGAGCGGACAGGTGCTGGTGGGTGGGAGCACTTCGTATGCGCTGACTACGACGCAAGTGAATGGGACTACGCATGTGGTTGCTGCCGGGGGAAATGACATTACGGCGGGGATCAGCGGCGGAGAGCTGGGTGGGGTGATTGCGGCGCGGGACACGGCGCTGCCCAAGTATTCCAGCGCGCTGGACTCGCTGGCAACGGCGATTGCAACGAATGTGAACCAGGCCAATGCGCAGGGTGTGGATGGATATGGCAACGCTGGACAGGCTCTGTTTGCAGGGCTGACCGGGAGCGGTGCCGCGATTTCGCTTACGGTGACGACCAGCGATCCGAAGCTGATTGCGGCGGCGGCCAGTGGGGAGGGTAGCGCGGGCAACTCAAACGCGCTGGCGATGGCGGATTTGAGTACAGCCAACCTGGTGGGCGGGACCACGGCAGCTACGTTCTTTGCTTCGTTCCTGAATACTGTGGGGAGCGATACGGCGGCGGCGAGCGCCGACACGGTGACCCAGCAGACGATGCTGACGCAGTTGACGACGCAACGGGATTCGCTGTCGGGAGTTTCGCTGGATGAAGAGGCGGCCAATTTGACACAGTATCAGCGATCATATGAAGCGGCGGCGCGGGTGTTTTCGATTGTCAATACGTTGATGGCAAACGCTATTAATCTGGGGCAGGGTACGACGGTTGGCTAAAGGCAGTTGCTAGTTGCCTAGTACAAGGTTGAATGTGCTGGAGGTGTGCTTTGCGGGTTGATCCGAATTATGTGAGTCATCTGGCTGTGGCGGTGAACCAGTCTGGCGTGGCGGAGAGCGATCTGACGACGCAGCTCTCGAGCGGGTTGCGGGTGACTTCGTTGCAGGTGGACCCTGGAGCGGCGGCGAGCAGTGCGCTGATAGGCAGTGCGATTGCGAAGGACGTGAGCTATGTGCAGGCCGCGGCAGGGAAGCAAGCGGTGTTGCAGGTGACGGATTCGATGCTGGGTGAGGTGGTGACGCAGCTGACCTCTGCCGTGTCGCTGGCGGTGCAGGGAGCCAATGGGGCGTTGAATGCAGCGAACCTATCGAGCATTGCGCAGCAGTTGACCGGGATTCGCGACCAGGTCCTAGCGCTGGCGAACACCAGCTACATGGGGGTACGTCTGTTCGGTGGAAGCCAGGGGACGACCACGCCGTTCTCGGTCGATACGTCCGTGTCACCGGCTACTGCTTTCTATGGCGGCGACACTGCGGTGCAATATACCGAGACGCCGACAGGGCAGAAAATCCAGACGAGCCTGCCGGGATCGGCGATCTTCGGTACGGGTTCGACCGGAGTATTTATCGTGTTGAACCAGCTGATTGCGAAGTTCGCTGGCGGTGCTTCGGGGTCGCTGGTGGCGCCGGATGCGGCAGCGCTGACGGATGCGTTGAACCAGGTGTCTTCACAGCGGAGTGTACTGAACAGTTCGCTGGCACGGATCAAGGATACGAGCAGTTACTTCGCGAGTGACCAGAGCCAGTTGACGGCGCAACAGACGTCGCTGGTGGCGGTGGATTTGACGACGGTGGCGACGCAGTTGAAGTCGGCAGAGACGCAGCACCAGGCGTTGCTGAGTGTGATGTCGGCTTTGGGGAGCAGCAATTTGTTTAATTACATGAAGTGAGGGGTGGGGCTTAGGAGCAGTAAATACAAGAACAACAGCAGATCCCTACGGGATGACAAACAAAAGGGCAAACAAAAAGACAAGTAAGAGGACGACGATATACTTGCAGCAGGGTGCCGGATATGGTCGAAGGTCTTCGATTTTTATGGAGTGCTACGCGGGGGTATCGGCTGCAGCCGTGGCGAAGCCCTTATCTGCGGTGGCGGATCGAGACGTATACGGGGAAGCACGCGGAGGAGATTGTGGCGCGCGACCTGTTCGACCTGGCGATGCAGGATAAAGCCCAGTTTTTGCGGTTTCTGCGCTGGACGGGCGAGATACGGGAGTATGCGGATGAAAGTAAACCCAGTTAGTGGTCCCAGGTGTGGTGCATAAGTCGCTGATCGCATTGCCTCCTGTATCAAGCGGTGCTATGCTTTTTGGAGACACTACGAGTGGACTAGAAGATCAGGAGTAGAAATAGCTGTGTTGGCATCCGCAAAAAAATCAGACATTATCGAGAAGTTCCGTACGCATGATTCCGATACCGGGAGTCCAGAGGTTCAAATCGCAATCTTGAGTGAACGGATTGGCGAGTTGACGGAACATTTCAAGACCCATAAGAAAGACCATGGCTCGCGCCGTGGCCTCCTCATGCTTGTGAGCAAGCGTCGTCGGCTGTTGGACTATCTGAAGAAGATTGACGCCGATCGTTACCGCGAAGTCATCAGCAAGCTTGGTATCCGCAAGTAAGCGATTCTTTCCGGAGACACCATTCCTACCTTGCACGTATTCCCGGCCACTACAGGTCAGTCTGCGGTCTTTACGCAGGGTCTGGGACTACTATGCTTTTGGAGTGTTTACCTTGATACGCAACAGTGCAGCTTTCCACTTGGCTCCTAAAGCTAGGTAGGTAAGCTGCACTTTGTTTTTCTGCTCACCTCCATGCTGCGCTCGATTTGAAAGCGAACTGGCTTCAATCGAACGAGACAGGCCTGTGAAAGGATGCAGCCCCAAAGTTTATTTGACTGAGTGAAGAGAGAAGAGGATGAAACGATGAAACAGGATGTGATCGTTGAGCTTGCCGGCGGCAAGCAAATCAAGTTTGAAACCGGACGTATGGCCAAGCAGGCCTCCGGTGCGGCACTGACATCGAGTGGCGATAACGTCATTTTGGCAACTGCAGTGGCATCGCCCGACCCGAAAGAAGGAATCGACTTCTTCCCGCTGACGGTGGAGTATCGCGAGTTTACGTATGCCGGTGGACGCATCCCGGGTGGCTTCATCAAGCGTGAAGGACGTCCAAGCGAGAAGGAAATCCTGACATGCCGTCAGATCGACCGTCCGATCCGTCCCCTGTTCCCGGAGACGTTCCGCAATGAGACGCAGGTTGTAGCGTTCGTGTACTCGGCTGACAAAGAGAATGACCCGGATGTACTCGGGATCAACGGCGCAAGCTGCGCACTGGCCCTGAGCGATATCCCGTTCCACGGTCCTGTGGGCGCGGTTCGTATCGGCATCATCAACGACGAGTTCGTTGTGAATCCGACGTATGCCGAGCGTGCTGTCAGCCTGCTGAACATCATGGTCGTCGGGACGAAGGACGGCATCGTGATGGTGGAGTCGGGCGCGAAGGAGATCTCGGAAGAGAAGGTTGTCGCCGCGATTGAGTTTGCCCATGAGCAGATCAAGCAGATCTGCGCTGCGATTGAAGACCTGGTGAGCCGCGCTGGTAAGACGAAGCGCATCGCCAGTGCAGTCGAAGTTGACAGCGAGTATCTCGCTGGATTGACCGCGAAGGCCGGCGATCGTTTGAAGGATGCCCTGAACACGCAGAAGCACCCGAAGTTCGAGAGCTATGCGTTGGTCAAGGAGATCAAGGACGAGCTGAAGAAGGACCTTCCGGAAGGCGATGCAGCAGCCGGCAAGAAGCTGAGCAAGTACTACGAACTATTGCGTGAGAACATCTTCCGCGAGCAGGTACTGAAAGAGCGCATCCGTCCTGACCATCGCGCGTTCGATGCGATTCGTGCCGTAACGGTTGAGGTTGGCGTTCTGCCCCGCGTCCATGGTTCGGCTTTGTTCACGCGTGGCGAGACGCAGGCACTGGTTTCCGCAACGTTGGGTACGACCGACGATGCACAGCGCATGGAGAGCTACGAGGGCGAGCAAAAGCGTCGCTTTATGCTGCACTACAACTTCCCCCCGTTCTCGGTGGGTGAGGTAGGGCGTATGTCGGGCGTTGGCCGTCGTGAGATCGGTCATGGCGCTCTGGCGTTCCGCGCGATCGAAGCAGTGCTGCCGGGTGAGGATGAATCTCCTTACACGCTGCGCGTAGTCTCTGACATTCTGGAGTCGAACGGTTCGTCTTCGATGGCAACGGTGTGCGGCGCCTCGCTGGCACTGATGCAGGCCGGTATCCCGTTGAAGGGTGCTGTGGCTGGTGTGGCGATGGGCCTGGTAAAGGAAGGCGATAACTACGCCATCCTCTCCGACATCGCAGGCGCTGAAGATCACTACGGCGATATGGACTTCAAGGTAGCCGGTACCCGCAAGGGCATTACGGCACTGCAGATGGACATCAAGATCATGGGAATTACGGCGCAGATTATGCGTGAGGCCCTGGAGCAGGCACGGCATGGCCGTCTCCACCTGCTGGATGTGATGGACGCGACGATCTCTGGCGCAAGCGAAGAGAAGTCGCAGTTTGCACCTCGCATCCATACGATCCAGATTCCTACCGACAAGATTCGCGACCTGATCGGACCTGGTGGCAAGGTGATTCGTGGAATCATCGACGCGACCGGTGTGAAGATCGACGTGGACGATACGGGCCGCGTGAATGTGGCTTCGAGCGATGCCGATGGTTTGGCACGCGCGATCCAGATGATCAGCGACATTACGGCTGTGCCGGAGATCGGCAAGATCTATCTGGGAAAGGTTGTACGGATCGCCGAGTTCGGCGCATTCGTCGAGATCTTCCCCGGCACGGATGGCCTGCTGCACGTCTCCGAGATCGCAGAGCATCGCGTGAAGGAAGTGAAGGACGAACTTCGTGAAGGCGACCAGATCCTGGTGAAGGTGCTTTCAATCGAAGGCAACCGCATCAAGCTTTCGCGCAAAGCTGTTCTGAAGGAGCAACGTGCAAAGCTTGGTCTGCCGGAGCCGGGTGAAGAGGGTTCTGCACCTCGCGGCGGAGATGTTGCTGCTGTGGATGCGGACGCTGACTTGGAAGACGGAGACGACTTCGAGGATGGTGACGATGAGGGCGGCGATGAGCCGAACTTCAATCGTGCCGATGGTGATGTTCCTACACCAACTGGTGGTGCTGCTCCTGGTGCCGGCGGACGTGGTCCGGGTGGTGGTGGAGACCGCCGTCCTGGTGGCGGCGGAACTCGTCGTCGTCGTAGCGGCCGTCGTCCCGGTGGTGGTTCGGGCGGTGGTTCTGGTTCCGGTGCACCTCAGGGTGGCGGCGGAAACCGGTAGTCGAATGTATTTGTATTTCCTGAAGGGCCGCGCTGATGCGCGGCCCTTTGGTTTGTGTGGAGGGATGGGATGAAACGAAG
>JANYER010000171.1 GCA_025359825.1 Granulicella sp. | reverse complement strand
GTGAGGTGGGCGGCTAGCCATTCGGGCGTGACGAAGGGAGTGGATGGGGCGGTCATGATGATTAGAGTACTGCGATTGAGGTTGGATGTGGTGAGTGCGGAGGGTATGCTTCTGGAGACGGTGATGGGAGCGGTATGGGAGTCGCAGGCTTGAGTGCGTTGGAGTTGGCGCAGAGACGGTTGGGGGTGGCCGCGCCGTTTCTGGTGGAGCAGGACTGGGGCGCTTACACGGCGGAGCAGCATGGGCTTTGGGCGGAGCTGGTGCGGAGGCGGATGCCGCAGTTACGGGAGTCAGCGTGTCGAGAGTATCTGGATGGATTCGAGCTGATTGGACTGCAGGAGGACCGGCTGCCGGATCTGTTGGCGGTGAGTGCGCGGCTGGAGCCGAAGACGGGGTGGCGGTCGACGGCGGTGAGTGGGTTTCTGCCGGCGGATGCGTTCTTTGAGATGCTGGCAGCGAGGATGTTTCCGACGACGACATGGCTGCGGGGTCGGGAGAGTATGGAGTACACGCCGGAGCCGGATATTTTTCACGACGTGTTTGGGCATGTGCCGATGCATGCGCACCCGGTGTTTGCGGACTTTCTGCAGGCGTATGGACGGGTGTGCGCCGGGGTGATCGGGGACCCGGTAGCGCTGGAGCGGATGGGGCGGCTGTTCTGGTTTACGGTGGAGTTCGGGTTGATCCGGCAGGATGGCGAGGTGAAGGTGTATGGGAGCGGGTTGATCTCATCGCATGGAGAGTGTTCCCGGGTACTGGCGGGTGGATGCGAGGTGCGGGACTTCAACCTGGATGAGGTTTTGGAGACGGTGGTGGATACCGGGGAGATGCAGCCGGTGCTGTATGCGGTGGAGAGCTTTGAACAGATCTTTGAGGCAGCCAAGGCGGCTGAGGGGCGATTAGGTTGAGAGCTGGGTTGGGTTGCATGGGTATTTATGGCGGCGGTGCTATGGGCTTTTTGGGGTGGGTGAAGGTGTGTGTCGCTGTGGGGGTCGTGTTGGGGTCAGGTGCGGGGATGCTGGCGCAGGGCCTTCCGCAGGATGGAGTGCAGCGGGTGGCAGAGTTAGGAGAGTGTCCGCTGGCTAGCGGGAAGGTGATTCTGGAGTGCCGGGTGGGGTACAGGACGTTTGGGACGCTGGCTGCGGATGGGGCGAATGCAGTGGTGATGCCTACGTGGCTGAATGGGCGGAGTGAGGACATGATCTCGCTGTTCGGGAGCAAGGCGGGTGGGAAGTGGCTGGTGGATACGGGGCGGTTCTATGGGGTGGCGTTCGATGCATTTGGGGATGGGGTGTCTTCGTCGCCTTCGAATAGTACGCGGCAGGCTGGCGTCGCGTTTCCGTTGTTCACCACAGAGGACATGGTGCGAGCGCAATACCGGGTGCTGACGGAGGTGTTGGGGGTGAAGCGGGTGTATGCGGCGGTAGGGTTGTCGCTGGGTGGGCACCAGGTGTTTGCCTGGGCGACGCTGTACCCGAAGTTTGTGGAGCGGGCAGTGCCGATTGTGGGGTCGCCGCAGGCTACAGTGTTTGATTTGTTGTCGAAGCAGATTTTGATTGATGCGATTGAGAGCGATCCTGCGTACAAGGGCGGACGCTATACGGTAGAGCCGCCGTTGAAGCTGGCGAATGCGATTGGGACGTTGACGACGACGGCACCGCAGTTTCGCAATGCGGAGGTGCCGCGGGAGAAATTCTCGGCCTGGATGACTTCGGTTGAGGGGCCGCAGCGGCAGGATGCAAATGACCGGGTGTGGCAGGCGAGGGCGATTATGTCGCACGATGTGCTGCATGGCCGTTCGATAGCGGAGGCTGCGAAGGCGGCGCAGGTGAAGTTCCTGGTGGTGGTTGCGGCGCAGGACAGGATGGTGACTCCACAGCCGGCGCTGGAGTGGGCGACGGCGGTGGGGGCGGAGACGTATGTGTCGGCGGGGGCGTGTGCCCATTTGATTATGAGTTGCGATGCCAAGGCGGTGAGTGAACGGGTGCAGGGGTTTTTGGCGCGATAGGGGTTCACCTAAATATGGCTCGATTTGGTGGGCTCAGGATGACGGGATAGTGCGGAAGGGCGAGCACGGTCGTGCTTTTGCACGATGCCCACTCATGTGATGAAGCTGTTCAGTCTCATGACATGCTTTACAGGTTGTTATCAGTACATCCTTTACATCTGACTGTTATTGGTCTGGTGAGGTTTGTATGTCTTGGAGGCATGTTGGGGTGCAGGAGCAGCGAGTTGAGTTTGTGGTTCGTGCCA
>JANYER010000166.1 GCA_025359825.1 Granulicella sp. | reverse complement strand
TCCTTGCCCCCGATGAAGGGTGGGTTGCCGACGATGAAGTCTGCCTCGGGCCACTTGGCGCGTTTGACGTCCAGGTAATGGAAGACGGTGGTGCGGGCTGCTTCGTCGGGGATTTCTTTGCCGGTGGTGGGATGGATCTTGGTGGTGACTCCGTCCCACTGGGTGATGGTCTGGCCATCAGCATCTACGGCTGCGATGCGTTGGCCGGTTTTGAGAAGGGCGTCGCGGTTTTCGATGTTGTGGAAGTTGCGGATGACGGGGATGGGTGGCTGGGCGTCTCCGCGAGTGCGGAAGTGCCATTGAAGGTAGCCGATCCAGAGGACGAGATCAGCGACGACGGCGGCGCGGGGATTGATCTCAATGCCGAGGAGCTGATGGGGATCGACGGTGAAGCCAGTGTGTTCGAGGGCCTGCTGAGTCTCTCCGAGTGAGGCGAGGGTTTCGAGGACTTCACCTTCGAGGCGCTTCATGTGTTCGAGGGCGACGTAGAGGAAGTTTCCAGAGCCGCAGGCGGGATCGAGCACGCGGGTATTGCAAAGCTGGCGATGGAAGTCGCGGGCGAGTTCGATGGCGTCGGGGGTGTGGCCGGTGCTGACGAGTTCGGCGACGGCGGCAAGGGTGTTGGACCAGTCGGCACGGAGGGGTTCGACGAGAGTGGGGATGACGAGGCGCTCGACGTAAGCGCGAGGGGTGTAGTGGGCACCGAGGGAGTGGCGTTCGGCGGGGTCGAGGGCGCGTTCGAGCAGGGTGCCGAAGATGGCGGGTTCGACGTCGCGCCAGTCGGAGTCGGCGGCGTCGATGAGGAGGTGAAGCTGATCGTGGGTGAGTGGCAGGGCCTTGGTGGACTCGAAGAGGCCGCCGTTGAACTTGAGGATGTGCGCCTGAATGATGGGAGAGAAGCCCCCGGCGTTCATGGTATCCCAGAGGGAAGTTGCCATCTCCGGGAAGACGCTGTGCCTGTGGTGCGTATGGAGGTCCTGCAACATGCGAAGCCAGGGTTTGTGGGGCTTGAGGAGCTCTACGCTGTCGGCGAAGGAGGTGAAGATGCAGCGGGTGAGGAACTCGGCAACTTCTTTGGCGGGGTACTGCTGCTCCAACGCGCGGGCGAGGGTGGCGAGCTTGGCAGCGACCTCGCGGGTGACTTTGGCGGTGTGACGGGATGGATCGAGCGAGTGAGGTTCGAGCCAGACGGCGCGAAGGCGGTCGCGAACTTCCGGCAGCGCGAGCTGGCTGAGCAGGATGCGATAGCTGCGCGGGTCGGGGAAGGGTAGATAGGCTTTGCCGGTAAGGGAGAAGTCTGCATAGAGCTCGATGGAGTGGCCGACGTCGACGGTGACGAGGAAGGGTGGCCAGCCTTCGGAGGCGGGTAGAGCCTTGGCGTACTGCTCGGCCTGACCGCGAGCGGCGAGCATGGCCTCGTCCCAGCCGTGGGTTCCGCGGATGGCAGTGCGGCGGCGGGGGCGTGCTGCGGGTGGAGTAAGGATGAGGTTGTTGGTTGCGGGGTCGGCCTGGAGGGTGGGTGGGTTGCTGCCCTGCTTGGCTTCGAGTACGAAGATGCCGCGACGATAGAGATCGATACGACCGGTGGAGGTGGTGCCGTCAAGGTTCTGGAAGTGGACGGCTTTCTCAAAGACGTAGGTATTGCGATGCTCTTCAGCGGTGGTGGGGTCGGGTCGCGGGACTTCGAGGAAGTCGCAGAGCTCATTGAGGAAGGAGACGTAGTTCGCCCGCTCCGCAGCTTCAGAGGTTTGCCAACGGGAGATGAAGTCTGGGAGTGCTATTGGCATGGAATGCCCATGGTACGACGGCAGGAGGTTGGGCGGAGGTGTGGGGTTTGGTACGGGTGGAGAAAGGGGGGGACAAATTGTCCCCTCCCTTGAGTTCGAACTGCTTCTTCGAACGTCCCGCTCCATGAGGCGGAAATACTGGAGTCTTGACGGTTACCGCGCTGCTAGCTAGTCCGCTCCATTTAGCAAAATACGGAGGTCTCTCCACTACTCAATGGACGGTGAAGCTGTCCATCGCTCCGGTCGAGATGACGGATTCAGGAGGTAGGTAGAAAAGAGGCCAGGCTCAATCTATTTTCTGCATTAAAACTCGATGCCTTTTTGGGCGAGGATGCCTTTTTGGTAGGCGTGTTTTACTTCTCGCATTTCGGTGACGGTGTCGGCTAGTTCTATGAGGATGGGGTGGGCGTTGCGGCCGGTGAGGATGATGTGGGTCATCTCGGGTTTGCGGGCGAGGACGTCGGCTACGGCCTGGGGGTCGAGCATCTTGTAGCCGATGGCGTAGTTGATCTCGTCGAGGACGATGAGGTCCCAGTCTTCGGAGAGGATGGCTTCGGCGGCTTCGTCCCAGGCGGCCTGGACCATGCGGAGGTCTTCGGGGTCGGTTTCGGCTCCGCCTACTTTTACGAAGCCGCGGCCCATCTGTTTGATGACCATGGTGGGGTCTTCTTTAGAGCCCAGGGCGGTGCCGAGGGCGGGGACGGAGTCGAGCTCGCCGTAGTGCCAGGAGCCTTTAAGGAACTGCAGGATCAGGACTCGCATCCCGTTGCCGGCGGCGCGGAAGGCGGTGCCGAGGGCGGCGGTGGTCTTGCCCTTGCCGGGGCCGGTATTGATGAGGATCAGGCCGCGGCGGGAGGTCTCGGGGGTTACTGGGTCGTTCGTTTCGTTCGTCGAAGAGTCAGTCATTAGAGATACAGAAGAACATGGGGGCCAGAGAAGAGGCAAAGAGGTTTGTTGATGGCATGGACGTATGCGATCAGGGAGATACGGCAAAAAGATTCGTGGTTGAAATGGTTCGATACGAATGGTCGAGGTTGAGAGCTTTGGGGTCCCCTTCGGCTTCGCTCAGGATGACGAGCGTTTTAGTGTGTGAACAACGGACCGGCGGTGGATTTGTTAGTGACCTGAATGGTAGGGGTGTCCGGTGAGGATGGTGGTGGCGCGGTAGAGCTGCTCGGCGAGGACGACGCGGGCTAGCTGGT
>JANYER010000153.1 GCA_025359825.1 Granulicella sp. | reverse complement strand
CACCTGATCTGGCAGCGGGTCTACATTGATCGGACCCGCTTTGTGTTTCCGGATAACCTGGTATGGCTTGCCGCTCCCTCTATAGAGGTGAAGGGCTCCGTGAAGGTAATAGTAATCAGATCGGTCTGCTCGAACCGGATTCCAGTTCTGTTTGGCGTCGAATCCATCGTGGCTGCCAAATCGATATCCTTGTTCCACGATGATCCAACACAGCAGGAGGTCGTAGTTCGTAGTGAAGATCTTACCCTTCGGGCTGGGTGGCACTGGAGATATGAAGTGAGAGAGGAATTCAGCGCAATAAGCTCGCTTCGAACGAGGGAGAATTTCATCACGCCGGGGATGTATCCAAGAAATCGTAGTCACGAAGGCATCTCGAATACGGTCGCAAGTTTCAGCATCCAATGCCATGGCCATTGCGCTCTCGAAGTCTTGAGTACCAAGTTCGCAAAATAGATCGCTTAGGCCATGGTAGAGATTGAAATCTACTTTCAACAAGCTTACATACTGGAAGCCTTTGTAAGCAGCTCTACTGAAGCCATTTCCAAGTAGAAGGTGACGTCGACTACCCGCGGTCTGCACGAGCGCCTCATCGAATGACGTGTCGAGATCCGTTGGTTCTATTGGGCTCATGGGATGACCGTCTTTTCACTGATCGGAGACCGTTGTTGCTCTGAGCTTTCGGAGCATGGAACCGCGCAGCCTCCCCAGTAAACCTAGCCGGGCACGCCGGGTCTTGGAACGGGAGTCATCGTCCGTTCATGGCGCGTCTCTGCCGCAGCCATGGTCCATTTCTCTCCTAGGAGAGCTGACCGTCAGCCCTGACCGGCTGCCTAGTTGCGATCCTGCCGCCTCAAACCCCTTCATCAAACACATAGACGTGCTGCCCATCATGCGTCGTCAGTGTGCGCTTTCCCCCGTCCTTGCCGATCACGAACTCCAGGCCTTCGATCTGCGGGTCGATGGTCACCAGAGATACGGTGCCGTCGTCGTTCTTACGGGTGGCCAGTTCGCTCGACCAGGCTGTGCCGACCAAGGTCAGCATCGGTCCGTGGCGCTCGATCTTCAGCGCGCCCAGCGACGGGTTACGGTAGACGGTGGCCAGGCCCGCTGTCTCCTGGGCGGCGGCGGGGATCACCAGCCGCGCGCGGTCGACCTTCCGCTGCGCCTCCTCTCTAGCCGCCACCGCAGCGACGTCCGCCACCGCCTCGGGGCGCCCGTCGTAGAGTATTTCCAGCAGGCGGCGCATGAACGGGCGGCGGATATAGACGCCCTTGTCGGCATTCGTCAGGATCACCGCGCCGACGTCGGCGTCTGGGATGGCGATGATGTCGCTATGGAACCCCGCGAGGTCTCCCCCATGGTGAATCACAGATACGCCCCATGTAGCGTCCTCCATCAGTCCCATGCCGTACCAAGCGTCTTCACTGACCGGCACGCCCCGGGCGCGGCGGATCAGCAGGTTCTGCTCGCTGACCAGACGATGTCCGTTCGGAAGCTGGCCCTTGGTAAGCTCATCCTGCACATAAAGGATCATGTCGTGGGGGGATGACCAAGCCCCGCCGGCGGGGCGCGCGGAGGTGAACGTGCGGTTAAGCTCTTCGCCCAGCACCTTCACATGGCCGTCCGGGTCCTCGCCGTGCGGGCTGGCGTGGTCCAGCAGCAGGGCAGCATCCATGTTGAAGGTGGTATCCTTCATCTGCAGGGGAGCGAAGATCTGGGTCTGCATCGCCCGATCGTAGGCCGCGCCCATCTCCAGCTTTGGGTAGAAGGCAAGACCGGCTACATAGCCGGCCGCCGACGCCATCCGGTTGTTATATTGGAACACCTCGCCGAACTTGCTGGTGGGTTCGGTGGCGGCCAGGAATGTGAAGGTCGACGCGGCCGGCGTTTTCGGCGTGTTTGTGAACAGAAGCTCATAATCCTTCCGCGGCAGGCCCGTGCAGGCGCAGACCAGGTTGCGGATCAGGACGGAGCGGGTGGTCTCATCGCTGCCCAGGCGAAAGGCGGGATAGGCCTTGGTCACCGGCTCATCCCAGTCCAGCAGTCCGGCATCCACGGCGCGGGCCAGCAGCAGGGTGGTCATGCCCTTGGTGTTGGAGGCGATGATGAATCGGGTGTGGGCGTCGACGGGTTCAGGCTTGCCCAGCTCGCGCACGCCGACGCCGCCCTCATAGAGGATCTTCCCGTTTTGAATGAGGGCGATGCCGACGCCAGGCACCTTCAGCTCATCCGCGGCGTTACGCACAAGATCCAGCAGGGCCTGGACGCGCGCAGGCGTAAGCTCGCGGGCTGTCCTGCCCGCGAAATTCTCCTTGGCGTAGCCGGCCGGGCGCAGGCTGGCGAGGGCGACCCCGAGGGGTCCGCCTCGCTTCTCGGCCGTACCTTCGTCACCCTTTAGGAGGACCACGGTCCAGGCGTCCGCCTTGCGCTCGGCAATGGCCTGAAGAACCAGGTGCTCTCCGGCCGAAGTCTCGTAAGCAATGACGGCTTTTTCGTCCCAGCCGTTGCGGCCTGGCAGGGGCGTTACCAGCTGAACGGCGTGACCTGGCGTCGCGTTCGCAAGCCGCCAAGCCTTGTCCACCGCCGCCCTCGCGTCCGCCGCCGCCCCGACAGAGACGATCTTGACCGAGAGGTTGGCCTCGGGGGGCGCGAGGTCGGAGACCGGCCCGCTGACGGTCAGCGGCCAACCGTCCGGGGTGGTGAAGGTAGCAGGGGCCGGGGCCGCCTCGGCGC
>JANYER010000147.1 GCA_025359825.1 Granulicella sp. | reverse complement strand
CTGGTGAGCCGCTTGATATCGAATATCGAGCTCTCAGCAAGGATGGGCAATGGCGCTGGATGCGGTCGCGGGCTGCGGCTCGACGAGGAGCGGATGGAAAGATTATCCGCTGGTACGGGGCGCTGGAAGACATTGACGATTACAAGCGCTCGAAAGAGGAGTTGATAGAGAGCGCTGCACGGCTGCAGGGGGTCTTCGACGCAGTGCCGGTGGGGATTGTGATTGCAGAGGCACCGAGTGGCAAAGTAGTGATGTGCAACCCGAAGGCAGAGGCGATCCTGGGGCCGGGAATGACCGAGACACAAGACGTTGCAGGACATGATGCGTGGGTGATGTACGACCCGAATGGCCGACGTGTGATGGGGAAGGACTATCCGCTGGTGCGGGCGATTGTGTGCGGTGAGACGACTTCAGCGGAGGAGTATCAGTTTGAACGCCGGGATGGGACGAGGGTGTGGCTCAGTTTAACGGCGTCTCCGATCTGCTCTGCCGATGGGGGGGTGATTGGTGGCGTGGTGGCGATCCGGGATGTGGATGCAGAGCGGCGGGGTTCTAGAGGCACATCCAGCTAGCGGGTCGATGTTGGAGCGGCTGTTGGGGTGGGTGGTGCGGTCGGTTCATCCTTCTCGTCGGCGTCTGGGTCGGGGCCGGGGGTGAAGGGTGGGTTGGGGGTAGCGTGGATGGCGTTCAAGGCGACAAGCTGTGACTGTACCCTGGCCCATTTCTTCGGGTCTTTCTTTGTAGCAATGGGCGTGTTTGGGTCTTCGTAGTAGCTGAGGACGTCTTCTTTGAGGCCGAGTGGGATGATCTGGCTTGGCTTCTTGATGGACTGGTCGATGAGAATGTTGAGGAGCTTGGCGTAGGTCTGGTCGGTGAGGATATAGCCGCCCGGTTTTACGCGGATGCCCGTATCCAGGTCGCGATTGGGAAGCGAAGTAGGCAGGGTGCTGAAGCTGCGGAGCGTACTGCGGAGGATATCGACGGAGTGATTGAGGCTATCGACGTACTTCTCTTCGGTCTGCACAGTCGGGCCTTTGATGGCGAGGTCGGAGAGGACGCCGATGCGTGGCAGGATGAAGATGAAGCCTGCGAGCAGGTGCGTCCCGAAGCCTGCGCTGCGACTGTAGTCTGCCCAGTGGTTATCGCGTTCTGCGTGGGCGAGATCGGCCTTGAGGCGGTCGAAGGGTTCGCCGGGAGTGTCAGGGGGGAAGCTGTTTTTGTGAAGCAGGGCCTCCGCATAGGCGAAGCGGGGAATGAAGGAGCGGACCCCGAAGCGGTAGCCGCGAATGACTGGGCGTTTGAAGCGCAGGGCGCGGCGCATGTCGAGGCCATAGGTCTGGAAGAAGGCCTTCTCCAGCATGGGCTGGGGGACGCGGAGGCCAATGTGCTCGACGTATTTGGCTGGGGCGAAGCGGTGCTTGGCGATCTCGTTGATGTCGAAGGCGAACTCGGTGCGGACGTGGGCGTGGGAGCCGTCGGCATAGGGAACTGAGGGGCCGAACTGCTGGCCTAGTTTGGCGAACTCCAGCGGGACAGAGACGTTGACCGCTTCGGCGTGGCCGATATTGTCGGAGATGTAATGGGCAAGGGCGCCGATGGAGAAGGCGAGTTCGTTGGCATTTTGGGAGTTGCGGAAGAGGGCGATGATGAAGTCGCCGCTGCGGACGTAGTGGGTGAGATCGGAAAAGAAGCTGTTGCCGAAGGGATAGTAGCCAAGGTCCTGGATGGCGCAGCCGCCGTAGGCATAGGCGTGGGCGTCGAGCAGTTGCGCGGGGGTAAGGCCGGGGTAGCGGGAGAGGAGTAGCGGACGGATCGAGTGCTGCCAGGTGAGGTCGATGAGCTGCTGGTGGGTTTGGAGCGAGTAGGGCTCGGCGGTGCGAGGGATGAAGGTAACGAGCACCAGCAGGAGTGCAGGGAGAACCCGGAGGGGTTTACGTGATGGTGATGCGGGTACGAGCGGCAACGCGGCTGAGGCTTTCAACGAGAGCTCCGGGTAGTTCGTGATACTGCTTCGCTCCTAAGCATACGGGTGGAGCACGAATCAGGATGCTATGGATTAGGAGCTACTCGGGAACCTGCCACCCGGCGAGTGTGCCTGCGAGGGTGGCCTGGGCGGTGGACTCGCCGGCGATGGCGGCTGCCATCTTCGGGAAGGCGGCTTCTACTTCCGGGGTTTTGGCCCAGACGGGGACGTCCTGCATGGTGTAGCGGTAGGTGACGTGGGTCTCAGGAAAGCCATTGGCCTGGGCGGGCGGGGTGAAGCTGTCGATGGAAGTGACGGTGCGGTGTCCGTAACAGAAGCGTGGAGCGTAACGGGTGCCGGTGGTGGAAACGGTGTAGCGGTTGACGTGGATGGCGGCTTCCTGGGCGACGGTAAGGAGCTGGGCCTTGACTAGGGAGTCGTACTGCTTGATCTCTTCCTTGTCGGAGGTACCGTATGGGAAGCGTGGTGGATCGGCAAAGAGGCACTCACTGTGGGTGGAGAAGCTGGCGTTGAGGCCGGTGATGAAGTTCTCCGGGGTGGCCTTGGTCTTGGAGTTGCAACCGGCTGTGACGAAGGCCAGGAAGGTGATGGCTGCGAGGGTCTTTACCGGGGTCTTCATGTGAGTCAATGCGCCTCTTTTCTTGCGACGTGCTGAGGGTGTGATTCCGGACGGTTTAATTCCGGACGGGCTCTTCGAATTGTTGGATGCGGAAATGCGGGTTCGTGGCTGAGTGTGGGACGATGAGGGATGGCCGATATCCAAAGTATAGAGTTGCCGGAGGGACGTCGCAGCGGTGCGCGGCGGGCGATGCTGGTGTTTGTGGGAGCAGCGGTAGTGGTATCTGGGGTGCTGTCGTATCCGTGGCCGCGGCGGAGCGAGCCACTGATTGCTGCGGCCCAGCGGCAGGGGTTGCAGGATGTCGCGCTACAGCAGTTGGATGGCGGGACTTGGCGGCTCTCCGAACATCGCGGGCAAGTAGTGCTGATTAATTATTGGGCGAGCTGGTGTGGGCCTTGCCGGACGGAGATTCCGGGGTTGGTGCGGATGGCGAAGAGTGTGCCGGGGCTGGCGGTAGTAGGGGTCTCGATGGATACCGGGGACAGGGCACCGGTGCGGAGCTTCGTGCGGCAGATGAAGGTGGGGTATCCGATTGTGTTTCCGGAAGGGATGTCGCAGATGGCGAGTGGGATGGTTGGGCTGCCGACTACGCTGCTGCTTGATAAGCAGGGACGGGTGGCGAAGACGTATGTAGGAGAGACGCGCGAGGGGGAGTTTCGCAATGATGTTGGGTTGGTGATGGGCGAGTAGGTTTTGAGATGGCTAGTTGGTTTGAGTGAGTTTGGTGGGGTCTCTCTTGATCTGGATGGGAGTCTTGGGGAGGTGGAAGGTGGCCTGGGGGTCGGGGTGGGCGGGGTTGAAGTCGGGGACGGCAGGGTCGAGGAGTTTGGCGATGGGCAGGTTGGCGGCGCGGATGCCGTGGACGATGCAGCGTGCGAGTTCGTAGGCACCGTAGGTATTGAAGTGGGTATCGTCCGTGATGGGAGCGGGCTGGTTGGGGTAGGTGTTGGCGGGGTAGTGCATGAAGGCGTGCATCGCTGCCTGCGGGCCCAGCGCTTCGAAGAGGGTTTTGGACATGGCATTGAGGTCGATGAGGGCGACCTTCTGCTCGGTGGCAAGTTGGCGAACGGCTTCGGGGTAGTCGCCGAGTGAGTTGGTGATGTGTCCGGAGGCGTCGAAGGTGTTGCGATTCATGGCAGTGACGAGGACGGGGGTGGCACCGGCGGCACGGGCCTTGGCGATGTACTCGGTGAAGAGGCGCTTGTAGTCGGCGATGGGGACGACGGGTTCGTGGGTTTTGGGGTCGATCTTCTGATCGTTGTGATTGAACTGGAGGAAAAGGTAGTCGCCGGGCTGGATGACGGAGAAGATCTTTACGAAGCGCTGCTCGGCGACGAAGGACCGGATGGTCTCGCCGGACTCGGCATGGTTGGCGATGACGACGCCGGGCATGAAGAAGCGCGGCAGCATCTGGCCCCAGGCGGCCCAGGGTTCGATGTCCTGATCGACGACGGTGGAGTCTCCGGCGAGGTAGAGAACGGGGATGTGGGTGGAGGCTGGCTCCTTTGAGGCAGTGATGGGGTCGATGGAGATGGAACGGACGGAAGGGTGGTCGCCATTGAACTCCAGTGTGAGCTTGGGATCCCAGTTGAGGTTGCCGACTTCGCGGGGCTTGAGGCGGACACGGTTCTGCGGTGCGTTGGGTGCGGCAGTGATCTCAGGGAGACGAACGTTGACGTTGAAGATGCGGGTTTCGGAGGCGTTGGCGGCGGTTGTGACTTTCTCGAGCATGAGGCGGCGGGCCTCGGATTTGACGGTGGTGACGGCGGCTTGCGGGCCTCCGAGGACGACGGTGACGCGGTAGCTGCCTTCCGGAATGGGTACGGAGAAGAAGAAGGCTTTGTCGCTGGTGCAGGCTTTACCGTCGAAGCGGGGCAGGGTGTTGAGGTCGAAGCCGGCTTTATTCTCCGCTTCGTAGTAGAGCGAGGTGGGGGAGAGCGTTGCGAACATGCGGTTGGCTGGGCCGCAGGCGTACTTCATGAGCGGGGACTGGGCTGGTGCGGTGACGGCAAGCGAGAGGAGGAGTGCTGCGGGATATCTCATGGAAGCTCCGGCGTGAGTAGAAACTGTTTCAACGGGAGAATATTAGCACTATGCGGCGAGGTCAAGACGGACGCGGAGAGCGCGGAGGTGCGCAGAGATCGCGGAGAAAGGCAACGGCTTTGCTTTGAGGTGACAGCTCGGCTGATGGGTTTTAGAAGTGGAAGACCACGTCGGATGAGACGGTGAACTGGGAGGCACGGGTCCCATTGTCATAGGCAGGCCGGTCCCAGGCGTGGTCGAACCGGATACCAGGGCGAAGTTGGACGGTGGTGCCGAACCAATGGTTCCAACTCAATGTGTTCTCGCTGAAGCGAGTTTGGTAGGTCGTGCGCTGACCCTTCTTGTCGTTGAGAAAGTCGGAGCGGAAGGAGAGGAAATCGTGGAGGCTTAACTGCTTCTCGATGTAGTTGACGATGGCGTACTCCGGAGCGGTGCAGCGGACCTGATTGGGTCGGCAGTAGGCACCGTTGGTTCCTTTTTCAAGGGTAATTGGGCCGGTGATCGAGGGGACATCCAACTCGTACATGTACCAGGTTTCGGTGGCGATGTGCATGGTCTTCGAGAGCTTGTGGTACCAGGTGAGGTCGTACTGCTGCACGTTGTTGTAGGCATATTTTCCGTCGCTAATGCCGTTGGCGCAGCCGTACAGGTTGTCGCGCGCTGATGCAGTGGTGAAGCTGACGCAGGCAATGGCGGAAGGCTTCGCGTCTGGTGTCCAGGGGGCGACGTCGTGAGATGCCGTCAGACCCAGCTGAACGAGCCAGCGGTCGGAGAGCTTGATGGTGCCGATGATGCCTGTTTCGGTGAATGGGTCGACCGAATAGAGGAGCGAATGGGAGAGGTTGTAGTTGAACGGAGAGAGCTGGGCTTCAATGCCTGGAGGCGAGATCCAGCGTCCGGCGCGGATGTTCATGCCCTGAGCCACGTGGGGAAGGTAGAGGTCCACGTACACCATCGTGGGATCGAAACCGTAACGGTTGTTCTGGTCGATGAGTTGGGAGGAAAAGTAACCCTTGTCGTTGGTGAAGCGGTAGTCGGTACCGTAGAGGGCGGTCAGATGATAGCCCCAGTCAAAGTGATCGGTCTGCACGGTATCTGGAAGTCGCTCTACATTGAGGACGATCTGGTTGAGCTGAATGCTGGAAGGGTAGATGTGGTTGGCGGCGGGCAGGTTGGAATGCTTCGAGGTGCTGAGGTTGCCGAGTGGAGCGATCCAGCCGTAAATTTTGGTACGGGAGCGCGCACCGTTGATGGCGGTCATGAGAGGGTACGTGCTTGTGTCGGGTTCGCCAATGACGGGGGAACCACCATAGGACCAATCCGCGTTGGGAAAGGGTGGGGAATCAAGGGGAGAGGGCAGACCTCGACGAGGCGGAGCCGGGGCGGCCGAAGCGTTGGGGTCAGGGTGCCAGTCCTGACGGTAAGCGAGCGCGAGACGTCCGAAGAAGGATGATGTCTGGACTGGCGCAGGTGCGCTTTGCGTGGCAGCTGGTGGGGCTGGCGGCTCGGGCAGAGGCGGTGTGGAGGTTGAGGTTTGGCAGTGGGCGGATGCGGTTAAAAGAAGTACCGTGACGGCATAAACGATCTTCTCTGCATAGGGCGACGAGGACCATACAGAATTCATGAATTGTTTTGTAATGTTCTGCTTTCCAACATTTGGTTACGTCTGCAAACGGGGCAGACGCTCGCTTTGATCCCGTGTGAACTACATAAGAAAAGCTGAAGAGGACAATAGCTTTTTTTGTAGACATGCGCAAGGCAAAGAAAACAAAAGGAATATGCGTGGGGGAAGTCGCCAGAGAGATGGGTGGCTTAGAAGTGGAGGATAAGGTCGGTGGCGGCGGTGAACTGATTGCGGTGGGTGCCGTTGTCGTAGGCGGGTGAGTCCCAGGCGTGGTCGAAGCGGAGCTCGGGGCGGATCTGGATGGTGGATCCGATCCAGTGATTCCAGGCAAGGGTGTTCTCGGAGTAGCGGGTCTGGTAGCCGGTGCGCTGGCCCTTCTTGTCGTTGAGGAAGTCGGAGCGCAAGGTGATGAAGTCGTGGGGGGAGAGCTGCTTGTTGAGGTAGTTAACGAAGGCGTACTCGGGTGCGGTGCAGCGGACCTGGCCGGGGCGGCAAAATGCTCCGTTGGTGCCTTTGGGTGGTGCGATCGGACCGGTGACGGCTGGGACGTCGGTTTGGTACATGTACCAGGCTTCAGTGGCGATGTGCACAGTCTTTGAGAAGCGGTGGTACCAGGTGAGGTCGTACTGCTGGAGATTATCGAAGGCGACTATGCCGTCGTTGATGCCGTTGGCACAGCCGTAGAGGTTGTCGTTCGTCGACTGAGTGGTGTAGCTAATGCAGGCGGTGCCGGAGGGCTGCGCGTCGGCGGTCCAGGGGGCGACGTCGTGGGAGGCGGTGAGGCCGAGCTGGACGAGCCAGCGGTCGTTGAGCTTGACGGTGGCGAGGACGCCGGTGTCGGTGAAGGGGTCGATGACGTAGAGCAGGGAGTGGCTGAAGAGGTAGTTATTGGGCGAGAGCTGGGCTTCGATGCCGGGGATGGAGATGTAGCGACCGATGCGGAGGTTCATGCCCTGTGCGACGTGGGGGAAGTAGATATCTACGTATTCGAGCGAGGGGTCGAAGCCGTACTGGCGGTTGTGATCCAGCAGCTGGCTGGAGAAGTAGCCCTTGTTGGTGGTGTAGCGATAGTCGGTGCCGTAGAGAGCGGTGAGGTGGAAGCCCCAGTCGATGTGGTCGCGCTGGACGGAGTCGGGCAGGCGTTCGACGTAGAGGACGGCTTGATTGAGTTGGAAGCGGTTGGAGTAGAGATCGTTACCGACGGGGGTGTTGCGGTGGGTGGAGGTACTGAAGTTGAGGGTGGGGTCGAGCCAGCCATAGATCTTGATGCGGGAGTGGGCACCGTTGATGGCGGTCATGAGGGGGTAGCTGTTGGTGTCGGGCTCGCCGATGGTGGGGGAGCCGCCGTAAGGCCACTCGGAGAAGGGGAAGGGTGGGGCGTCGATGGGGAGAGGGAGTCCGCGGCGCGCGGGTGAAGGGGCATTGGGGTCTGCGGGGGCAGGGTGCCAGTCCTGGCCGTAGAAGTCGGCCCAGCGGTGGAAGAAGTTTGGTTGATCTGGCGTTGAAGATGGCTGCGATTGCGAGCGTACCGGAGAGGGGAGGAGCAACAGCAGGAACGCGAGTAGGAAGGGACGACGATTCATTTTGATGCTCAAGCCTTTGCTATTCGGACGCATCTGAAAGGTAGCGGAAATGGCATAAAGAATTCGTAAGTATGGGGATGTTGGATGGCGCTATGAACCTTGTTTCAGGAGTGCTTCATAGGCAGATATCTGGGCCAGGGTGAAGGCCTGCATGTCAGCTCCGGTGTGATGAGCTTTGTACCACTGGACGAGCCATTGGAGCGCGGTTTCGAGGTTGAGGCGCGGGGTCCATGCGAGGTCGGTGTAGGCGCGGGTGGCGTCTAGCTTGAGGTAGTGGGCTTCGTGTGGGCTGGGGGATTTATCGAGGATCCAGGAGGCGTTGTCGCCCCACGAGGTGGCCATGCGATCGGCGATCCAAGAGACGGGTTGGGCGTCCGACTCGGCTGGGCCGAAGTTGTATGCGGTCGCGTACATCGGATTGTGAGTGAGTAGTTTTTCGGCGAGGGTGAGGTAGCCGTGGAGTGGTTCCAGTACGTGCTGCCAAGGGCGGATGGCACGGGGGTGGCGGATGAGGACGGGTGCGCCGGAGAGGAAGCCGCGAATGAGGTCAGGGATGAGGCGGTCGGTGGACCAGTCTCCGCCGCCGATGACGTTGCCGGCGCGAGCGGTGGCGATGGCGACCTTGTGCTCGTGCAGTTTGGAGGGATGGAAGTAGCTTTGGCGGAACGAAGCGGTGGCGATTTCGGTGCAGGCCTTGGAGCTGGAGTAGGGGTCGTAGCCGCCGAGGGGATCGGTCTCTTTGTAGGGGCGGAGGGTCTCCTGGTTCTCGTAGCACTTGTCGGTGGTGACGACGACTACAGCGCGGACGGAGGGGGTGCGGCGGATGCAATCGAGCACACGGGCGGTGCCGATGACGTTGGTCTCGTAGGTGGTGATGGGGTCATCGTAGGAGGCGCGTACGAGCGGCTGGGCAGCGAGGTGGAAGACCACCTCGGGGGCGAAGTCTCGGATGGCTCGGTCGAGGGTGGCGGGATTTCGGATGTCTCCGCGGATGTCTTCTATCTTCTGGCCGAGGTGAGTGGTCGCAAAGAGGCTGGGGGTAGTGCTGGGGTCGAGTGCGTAGCCACGTACGTTGGCTCCGAGGTGCGTGAGCCAGAGGGCGAGCCAACCGCCTTTGAAGCCGGTGTGGCCAGTGAGGAAGACACGCTTG
>JANYER010000120.1 GCA_025359825.1 Granulicella sp. | reverse complement strand
ACGAGAAGGTCGGCCTCGTCGTCTCCACCAAGATGCAGAAAACCATCGTGGTCGAGATCGAGATGCGCAAGGCTCACCCCAAGTACAAGCGTGTCCTCAAGTCGAACAAGAAGTTCTACGCCCACGACGAGCAGAACTCCGCACGCGTAGGCGACGTCGTCCGCATCCGCGAAGCACGTCCGCTGTCCAAGCTGAAGCGCTGGTCGCTCGAGGAGATCGTTCGCCGTTCTTCTCTTTCGCTCGCTGACGACAAGAAGGCCGCTGCCGCTGCAACTGCTGCTGCCGCAAAGTAACTTCGTTCGCACGGCTTGTCCACGCGAAGAAGTCCATAAGATTTAACGCCGGGCTACACGCCCAGGCCGCACCACCAGGAGAACAACGATGTCAGTACAAATGAGAACGATGCTGGACGTGGCCGACAACTCCGGCGCACGCAAGCTGCAGGTGATCCTGCCCCTCGGTGGCGGTCTTGGCAAGAAGGCGGGCCTCGGTGATATCGTCACCGCCGCTGTCAAGGAAGCGTCGCCCGATGGAACCGTAAAAAAGGGTAAAGTAGTAAAGGCTGTTATCGTCCGTACCCGCAAAGAGTACCGCCGCCGCGATGGCACGTACATCCGCTTCGACCAGAACGCCGCTGTCGTAATCAACGACGCGAACGAGCCGGTCGGTACCCGTGTCTTCGGACCCGTGGCCCGCGAGCTTCGCGAGAAGAAGTTCCTCAAGATCGTCTCGCTCGCACCTGAAGTTATCTAGGGCTGAGACTGAAGCTGATTTCTTTTATTTTTCTTTACCGGACTCCGGCTTCGTACGATCGCCGAGAAGAGAGAGAACATGGCAAGCATCAAGATCAAGCGCAATGACAAAGTCGAAGTAATCGCAGGCAAAGACAAAGGCAAGCAAGGCCGCGTACTTCGCGTAATTGCAGAAAAAGAGCGCCTTCTCGTTGAAGGCGTCATGATGGTCAAAAAGCACGTCAAGCCGAACCCCCAGCGCAACATCAAGGGCGGCATTGCGGAGCAGGAGTCCACCATCCATGTCTCGAACGTCATGCTTCTCGATGCGGAGGGTAACAAGACCCGCATCGGCTTCCGTCAGGAAGGCGATAAGAAGGTTCGTTTCTCAAGGACCAGTGGCAGCGCCATTCCCGAGAAGAAGAAGTAACTAGGAATTCGTTCTAACTCAATTACAAAGGTTCACCCCACGAAACGGTATCCACCCCGAAACCGTGGAGAAAGCGAAGAGCAATCATGGCAGCACGGTTCAGAATCAAGTACGACACCGAAATCAAGCAGGCCCTGGCCAAGGAACTCAACATCACCAACGCGATGGCGATTCCCAAGTTGGAGAAGATCGTCATCAACATGGGTCTAGGCGAAGCCACCCAGAACGTAAAGATCATGGATCCCCTGGTAGCTGACCTCGCCGCAATCGCCGGCCAGAAGCCCGTCACCACCAAGGCTAAAAAGTCCATCGCGGCTTTCAAGGTACGTGAAGGCATGCCGATCGGCGCTATGGTCACACTGCGCGGCGACAAGATGTACGAGTTCCTGGATCGCCTGGTCTCCATCGCGCTTCCCCGCGTGCGTGACTTCAAGGGCGTCTCCTCGAAGAGCTTCGACGGTCGTGGCAACTATACCCTCGGTCTGCGCGATCAGCTCATTTTCGCTGAAATCGACTACGCAAAGGTCGACAAGCTCAAGGGTATGAACGTCACCATCGTTACCACCGCTACGGACGATAACGGTGCCCGCGCTCTGCTGAAGAGCTTCGGAATGCCCTTCCGCGTCGGCGCGTAGTAACCAAAGAATCGAATTTAGTACAAGACTTCAGTAAACAGATAGAGAGTACAAAACATGGCAACTACTGCAAAACGCGTCAAAGATGCACGGCCCCCGAAATTCAAGTCCCGCCAGCACAACCGCTGCCAGCTTTGCGGTCGTCCTCGCGCGTTCCTGCGCAAGTTCGGCGTCTGCCGTCTTTGCTTCCGTAACCTGGCCCTCAAGGGCGAGATTCCGGGCGTCGTCAAGTCCAGCTGGTAACAGTATTTTTGGTGAAGTTAGCCAGCCATCTGATAAACTTTTCACTAGTAACTGGCTCATATTCCAGAGACCTCATCCAAGCCTCGGCTAGGGTGCAGCAGTCTGGAAGTTCTACCGCAAGCTGAATGCAGTATTCCAGCGAGCCCCCAACAGGATTACAGCAGCAACATCCCCGCTGGTTCTTGCGAGAGACACTCGTGAGCGAACGGGGGATGAAGGAGAATGAATGAACCTCACTGATCCAGTAGCAGACTTCCTGACCCGCATCCGCAACTCCATCCGTGCACGTCACCAGAAGCTTGACGTCCCTGCCTCCAAGCTCAAGGCCGAGATCGCCCGCATCCTCAAAGAAGAGGGCTACATCGCGAACTACAAGCCGACCGAAGAGAACGGCATGAAGGTTATCCGCGTGTATCTCAAGTACGGCCCGAACAACGAAGCCGTCATCCGCGACCTCCAGCGCGTCTCGCGCCCTGGCTGCCGCGTTTACCTCGGTCGCGACGAAATCCGCCGCGTTCAGGGTGGCCTTGGCATCTCCATCATGACTACCCCTAAGGGCGTTATGACCGGTCGTCAGGCACGTCGTGAAGGTGTTGGCGGCGAGATTCTCTGCGAAGTCTGGTAAAGAAGCATCAACCAGATTTCAGTTTTTAGTTTTTGTATTTCGAGCGTCAAGCTCACCCGGCTGCAGTGGAACTTGGGAATTCTGAACTTTAGCTTCCCAAGAGACTCGCAAGCCACACGAAAGTAGATTCCATGTCTCGTATCGGCAAGAAGCCAATCGCACTGCCCGCAGGCGTCAAGTACACCGTCAGCGAAGATGGCAACACTGTCCTCGTTGAAGGGCCCAAGGGTAAGGTCACCGCCATGCTTCCCGGCGGCATCAAGCTCGTCGTCAAAGAAGGTCAGCTCATCGCAGAGCGCGAGACCGACAAGCAGGCAGCCTTCCACGGTCTCGCCCGCGCACTCGTCTCCAACGCTGTCATCGGCGTCACCACCGGTCACTCCAAGGACCTCGACATCGTCGGCATCGGTTACCGTGCTGAGTTGAAGGGCAAGGGAATGGTCGTCTTCACGCTCGGCTACTCTCACCCCATCGAGTTCCCCCTGCCGACCGGCATCGACGTTACCATCGACCCCAAGCAGACCCACCTCACCATCGCTGGTATCGATCGCCAGAAGGTAGGCCAGGTTGCTGCCGACATGCGCTCGCTCCGTAAGCCTGACCCATATAAGAACAAGGGCGTGCGTTACACCGGCGAGAAGCTTAAGAAGAAGGTCGGTAAGACCGGCGCGAAGTAAGATTAGAGCGTAGATGCCCTAAGCGCGCTTAGCGTCAAGACCGGCGCGAAGTAAACCTTTAGGGTGCAGGGCAATGGCCTTTTGGCTAACCCTGCACCGCTACATTTGTCTCTAAACCGAACGTACCCAGCACTCTGGCTACGCCACTAGGAAGGAAAGCGAATCATGATCAATCCTCGTCAACGCAACGTAATCCGTCAGCGCGTCCACACGCGCATCCGCGAGAAGATGTCCGGCACCGCCGAGCGTCC
>JANYER010000077.1 GCA_025359825.1 Granulicella sp. | reverse complement strand
CGTCGGCTTAAAGAGAAACCCATACAGGTCCGTCTTGCCATCACGCCCCTTCACCGTAATCGGAGTAGGAGGTACCCAGCCCGTCGCTACCAGCTTGGAAATGTCCTGTTTCGCCACCTCCACCAGCATCTTGCCGGTAGTATCACGCACAACCGCCGTCTGCGGCTGCACAGCGGTCGAGTACGCATCCACAAAATACTTCCCGTCCTTCGAGAACGCAATCTGGTGGTCCGCATTCTCGGGTGTTAGCAGCTTCATTCCGCTACCGTCGAACCTCACGCTGTACAAGTGCGAGAAATATGGATCGCGTCCGGCCTCCTTACCCACGCCCAGAAAATAGATCATCCGTGCCGCCTCATCCACGCGCAGCACCTGCGTCACATTGCCTTCACCCTTCGTCATCTGGTTCTTCAGCTTGCCGGTGGTCAGGTCATACAGATACATCTGCCCCCAGCCGTCGCGCTCGCTGAACCACAGCAGCTCGTTCGACTTCGGCAGGTACTTCCAGTTCACCCGGTTGTTGCCACTCTCGAAGAACTTCGCTGACGTCTCGCCCATTACCTCGCGCACTTCGCCGGTGGTCGTATCTGCGACGCGCATCCACTCCTGCTTGTGATCGCGGGAGGTCGAAACGAACCCCAGCGTCTTGCCATCTTCGCTCCACTGCACGTCGTCCCAGGTGGTATCGCCGCCGCGGCAGACAACGTCATCGCAGATGGTCGAACGATGCTGATCTGGCGGCATCTTCAGCCGCACGACTTTGGCAGAATCCACGTCGATCACAACACGTTCAATCATGGTTACATTTTCATCACCCACCAGCGGATACTTCCATGCCTGCAGTGAGGGATGGGAATTCGTCACTGGCACCAGGTACATCTCGCGCACCTTGCGCTGGTCCTGCTGGAAGGTCGCAACCTTCTTGCTGTCCGGCGACCACAGGACGATTGCGCCCGTGCTGTGCGACCAGCCTGCATTGTCGGTCGCATAGCCGTAGTCCTTTACGCCGTCGGTGGTCAGTTGCTTCTCTGCGCCAGTTGCTGCATCCACCACCCACAGGTTGTTGTCGCGGATAAAGACTTCTTTGGTCTTATCCGGCGAAGCCACGCTCTCCGGCTTTCCACGTCCCGCCGGAACTCCAGCAGGCCGGGCACCGCGCGCAGGACGCTTCACCGCGGACGTACTCGCTACGGAAGTGCACACACCGGCACCGCTCAGATCGCAGCGCAGCTTCTGCCCACCCGCACTTACAATCACCGTCTTATCACCGTCGGAGAGCTGGAACTCCGTAATCGGCAGCGCGTCCGCCTTGAAGCTCCGCCCACCCGCCGCAGCCGTCATCGCGGCAGCCAGCTTGGTCTGGTCGAACGCCGCTCCCTTGATCTTCTTTGCAGGGTCCACCAGCGTATAGGTCACCCCATCCGGCCCTGTATCGCGATACCACATACGGCCATCCGCCAACCACGTTGGCCGCTCCACGCCGTGATACACCAGCGGATTCACGTTGTACTGCATAAACTTCTCGGCCTGCGCATACTCCGCAGCCGTGTACGGATGCGCCGACTGTTGTGCAATTGCCAAACCGCTAAAACTACCCATCGCCACAACGGCGCACACCACCAGCCTCTTATTCGCTGCAAACATATCTTGGCCCTCCGGGGCGCGTTCCATTTTGAAGTGGAATGAAGTAGAGACAGTCTACAGCCGCGAAAAGACCCCATGCAGCGCAAATAATGCAGCACATCAAAACGAGAAGAGCAGCGAGCCTAAAATTCTTCCTCCCGAGCCAGCTTCTTCTCCGTCTGCCGGATCATCTTGTCCTGCTCCGGAAAGATGCTCCGCAAGGTCTCCAGCAGGCTCGCCGGGTCAAACGTCCGCACGGAATGGTCGCCCAGACCGCAGTCGTCCTGCCCACTGTCCGAGGTCACGACCACTGGCAGCTTCGGCTGCATCTTCTTCATCGCGGCCACCAGTTCCGCGCAGGGAATATCATGGTTTCCAGCGTTCAGCACCACCGCATCCACGTTCGGAAAACGCTCCAGCGTCTCGACGCCTTCGTGGCTGCTGTACGCCGTAATTACATTGAATTTCGCCGTCTCGATCACCAGCTTGCGGGTCGAGATCGTGCCGGGAAACTCGTGGTCGATGACCAGGATGCAGGGCCGCTTCATATAGGGGAAAACCTCTTCCCGATTCGATGCCAAATACCGCGCTCACGGCTTCGAAATACGCCATAGTAGCTGCCGCAGGACTCCCATCCAGATGGTCGCATCCATCCCCGTCAACCCCATCCGCACCACCAGCCGCCGGATGTTCTCGACCTCGCTATTGGCCGGATGATGACGCATGTACTCGGCCTTCTCCAGCACCTCATGCAGCAAGGTTCCCACGCGTTCCACCTCGGCCACACTTGCCGCACCACTCACCCCTGCGGGCCCGGCAAACCCCATCGCATCGCCCGCAAACCCTCGCTGCCGCACCATCTCGTACAGGCACACCGCCACCGCCTGCCCCAGGTTCATCGAAGGATGCCGCACCCCTTCGTGCTCCGCCATGGGGATAGTGAGCAGGCCGCTACAGTGGCTCAACTCCTCGTTGCTAAGCCCGGTCTTCTCCGAGCCAAACAGCAACGCTACCCGTCCTCGCTCGCCCTCTACAGCCAGATGCCCCATGATCTTCGTTACCGCATCCGGCAACTCCTCCAGCGGATGCTCCAGTACGCGCTCGCCCACCGCCGTCGTCCCCAGCACCTGCGTACAGTCGGCCACCGCCGCCGCCACAGTCTCGAAGCTCTCCGCAGCCATCAGCACCGAAGAAGCATCGATGGCCGACTTCGCCGCCTCAAACGGCACCACGTACTCATTCACGATCCGCAGCCGCGTAAACCCGAAGTCGTACATCGCCCGCGCCACCGCACCGATGTTGCTCGGGTTGCGCGCACGCACCAGCACCACCACAATTTGGTTCAATTCCATCGTATTTAGCATGACTACTATCATTTTAGGCCGAGCCCTCGGCTGGATGACCTCTCAGCTCTCAAGCCAGCTCCGCCAATAAAAAAGAGGCCGGCATAATCTGCGCCGGCCCCAGCCAAACTGTTAGAGAAAAAAACTTACCGCCGTGGATGACCCTCTTGCCGCTGCTCCCCTTGCGGACGGCCCTGCGGCTCCGCCCGCTGCTGTGGTGCTGGCCGCGGCTGTGCGGGCCTCTGCTGTACCGCACGATCCACCGCGCCATTGTGCTTGTCCTGCTCAATGGACCGGCTCACATTATTCTGCCGCTGATTCACCTGTTGCCGCTGCTGCGGAGTCAACGCACCGCCATTCGCCGCACGGTCCGTAGCTGCCTGCTGGTGGATACTCGCCTCACGGCCTTCCACGTTGCGCGTCTCGCGCGGAGTCATCTGGCCGGACTGCACACCATTCGCAATCCGCTGCTGCTGGTTCGCAGCCCGAGCCGGAACGCTGGCCCGGTCACGGTCCGTAATCGGCTCACGCGCCGCCCTCTGCTGGGCTGCTGCCGTATACTCGCCCGAGGTCCGTGCCGCTGCCATCTGCGGACGGCCACCATTCACGCTTGCCAGTTGCGACCGGTCTGCACGAGCCGCAGCAAAGTGAGTCTGCTGCTCACC
>JANYER010000062.1 GCA_025359825.1 Granulicella sp. | reverse complement strand
GGCGTGGATGTTTCCGCATGGACGCTTCTTTACGGAGAAAGAGACCAGCAGGGGAGAGGATGTGGTGGTGCTGGGTTCGATTGCGAGCCAGCGGCTGTTTGGCGACAAGAATCCTGTGGGCGAGACGATTGATTTGAAGGGGAAGACCTTCAAGGTAGTGGGGGTGGTGGCGAGCAGCACGTGGATGGTGCAGGCTGCGGCGGGGGATGACCAGTTCGACGCGGTGTATGTGCCGATCACTACGGCGCAGCAGTTATTAGAACGGAAGAGCCTGAGCACGATTACGATTACGACGATCTCGACGGGTGATGTGACGAAGGTGTTGAAGGCGGTGACGGCGTTGTTGCGGCAGCGGCACAGTATCGCGGCGACGATGCCGGATGACTTTGTTGTGAGCAGCCAGGCGCGCAAGGCGTTGGGTAAGGGTGGTATGCGGACGGACATTGCGAAGGCGATGGTGGGCAATGTGAACGGGTTGGAGAAGGTGACGCTGGACCAGTTGGGCAAGACGCTGGAGCAGGCGAGCCGGACGATGAGTGCTCTGCTGGCGAGCATTGCGGCGGTATCACTGGTGGTGGGGGGGATTGGGATTATGAACATCATGCTGCTGAGCGTGACGGAGCGGACGAAGGAGATTGGGATTCGCAGGGCGGTGGGTGCGCGATCGGGAGATGTGCTGCGGCAGTTTCTGTTTGAGTCCATTGGGTTGAGCGTGGCGGGCGGGGTGGTGGGGATTGCGGTGGGGGTGGTGGCGGCGGTGGCGATCTCGCGGTACGTGCAGTGGTCGACGAGCGTTTCGGTGGCTTCGGTGGCACTGTCGTTTGGGATTTCGGCGGCGGTAGGGGTGTTCTTTGGGTATTACCCGGCGCGAGAGGCTTCGCGGGTGACTCCTATGACTTCGCTGCGGTATGAGTAGGGAGCGGGGTAAACGGCGACAGTAGTTGGGTTGGTGGGTAGGTGTAGGAGGATTGTGGGGGTTTGCGATACGATTGAGTCACCATCAATTTTTGATACTTTAGCGGCGATGCGGTGAGAGACAGGTTGTTTCTCGGATTGTGTTGCCGAAGCTGGACGGGCCTGACTGAAAGTAGGAGCCGGGCGCTGTGCAGCGATAGATATATCCATCTGGTTTTCCATCACCCTGTCGTGACGGATTCTTAGGGTTTGCCGATTCGTAGTGGTATTCGAACTCAACTTTGGAATTTGCAATTTGAATTTTGTCACATACAAGGGGAGCAAGAGCATGGGAATTTCTAGACGTGATTTTCTGACGCGGGTGGGTCAGGCCGGTGGTTACAGCGCAGCATTTACGACGATGCAGGCCCTGGGTTTGCTGCCGATGAAGGCTTCTGCTGCGATCCCGATTGCTGCTCCTGCGGGTGTGGGTAAGGGCGTCAAGCTAGTGGTGCTGGGTGGCGGTATCGGTGGGCTGGTGACGGCTTATGAAGCGCGCAAGCTGGGCTATGACGTAACTGTGCTGGAAGCGCGGCATCGTCCGGGTGGACGGAACTGGAGCGCGAAGAACGGCGACGTCGTGGAGTTTATCGACGGCACGAAGCAGACTGTGACCTGGAGCGAAGGCCTGTATCAGAACATGGGCCCGGCACGTTTGCCTTCGGTGCATGGAACGATCCTGGGCTATTGTCGTGAGCTCAAGGTGCCACTGGAAGTACAGATCAACACGTCTCGCTCGTCGTTTTTGCAAAACGATACGGTGAACGGTGGTAAGCCGTATGTGCAGCGGCAGGCGATCAACGATACGCGCGGCCATGTGAGCGAACTGCTCTCGAAGGCGATCAAGGGTGGGGCGCTGGACCAGGACATTACGGTAGAAGACCGGCAGCGGATGATTGCGTTCCTGCGTATCTACGGGCCGCTGGATCGTACGAATGTGTACAAGGGCTCGGACCGCTCGTCGATCAAGCAGTACCCGGGTGCAGGCGCGCAGGACATGATCGTCGATAACAATCCGATCCCGATGCATACGCTGCTGGATGCGAACTTCTGGACGGGCATGTTGTACGAAGAGGCGTGGGACTGGCAGGCGACGATGATGGAGCCGGTGGGCGGCATGGCGCAGATTCCCTATGCGTTTGCGAAGTCGCTGGGTCCGATTGTGAAGTACGACTCGCCGGTAACGGAGATCGCGAAGACAGGCAAGGGCGTAAAGGTTACCTACACGCAGGGCGGCGCGACCAAGACGATTGATGCCGACTACGCCGTGTGTGCGATGCCGCTGACGATTCTGCGCAAGATCAAGACGGACTTCGAGCCGGAGCACAAGCGGGTGGTAGAGAGTGCTGTGTATCGCAACTCGTACAAGCTGGCGTGGGAGTCTCCGCGTTTCTGGGAGACGGACTTCAACATCTACGGTGGTCTGTCGTTTATGGCGCAGGGGCCGAACCCGGTTTGGTATCCCTCCAGCAACCTGATGTCGGAGAAGGGCATTATCGTCTCGGGCTACCAGGATGACTCGTACGAGGACTTCGTTAGTTTGTCGCTGGATGCGAAGAAGGCGAAGTCTAGGGCACAGGTGGAAAAGCTGCACCCGGGCTTTGGCAGCAAGTTGGAGAAGCCAATCTACTGCGGCTGGCGGCAGGTGAAGTGGAACGAAGGCTCGTGGATTGGCGGTATTCCTGCCAAGGACTACGACATTCTGACGTCTCCGGATGGAGCGGTGTTCTTTGCCGGCGACCATACCAGCCATGTGGTGGGTTGGCAGGAGGGCGCCGCGACCAGCGCCCGCCGTGCGATCCAGATGATCAGCGACAAGGTGAAGGCAGCGCGGCTGTCTGGTGAGCATAGCGATACTGTGACTGCTTAGGCTGGATTGGCTTAAGACAACGACCAGAACTACGACAAAGATTTATTTGAAAAGCTTTCGTTATAGGAGATCAAGATGAAGAAGATCATATTCGCAATGGCCATTCTGGCCGGTATCGATACGACAGCCCAAAGCCAGGTAGCAGTGAAGCACATCCAAAGCGAGAAGAGCCCGATTGCGACTGGCGTATGGGCCGGCGATACGCTTTACCTGAGCGGACAACTGGCGAACCCGGTGACTCCCGCAGACGCTGCCAAGGGAACTCCAGCGGTGTATGGCGATACGAAGGCGCAGGCCTTCTCCATCTTCACCAAGATCCAGGCTCTCCTGAAGGAGCAAGGGCTGGATATGAAGGACGTGGTGAAGATGACGGTGTTCCTGACGGGCGATCCCGCGAACGGCGGCAAGCTGGACTTTGCTGGCTTGCAGGCGAGCTACATCCAGTTCTTCGGAACCAAGGACCAGCCGAACAAGCCTGCACGCAGCGCGATGCAGGTGGCTGCACTGGTCGCCCCTACGGCGCTGGTGGAGATCGAAGTGATTGCGGTGAAGGGTAAGTAACTTTTTCCGTTACAAGATTCGAGAGAAATACTGGAACGGTTACCAATAGAAAGAGGGCCTTGCGGCCCTCTTTTTTATTGGTAGGTAGGTCAGGACTATTTGGCGGGAGAGCTGGAGACGGGAGGCTTGATGCCCGCCAGCTTCTGACGTTGAGCTTCTTTCTCAACAGCCTTCATGACTCGAAGCAGGTTGCCGCCGTAGATCTTCTTAATGTCCTCGGCCGTGTAGCCTTTTTCGAGCAACGCGCGAGTAAGAGCGGGGAACTTGTCGTAGGAGTTGAGGTCGCTGGGGACGCAGCCGACACCGTCAAAGTCTGTACCGATACCGACGTGGTCGATACCGCCGATTTGAACGGCGTGGTCGATGTGGGCAACAACATCAGCCAAAGTTGCGGCGGGAAGTTTACCCGCGGCGTCCTGCTGGATCTTTTCGATGGCGGCTTCGCGGGCTGCAGGCTCGGTGATCTTCATGGCCTCCATGTAGCGGGGGCGAAGCTCTGCCATAAGGGGCTTGGAGTCATCGAAGTAGCGCTGTGAGAGGAAGTCGCAGCCGAAGCTGATCTGGATGCTGCCGCCCTTGGCGGCGAGGAGCTTGATCATGTCATCGGTCATGTTGCGGGTGTGCGAGGAGATGGAACGGCAGGATGAGTGCGAGGCGATGACGGGCGCGGCGCTGGTCTCGATGACGTCGTAGAAGGTTTTGTCCGCGGTGTGGGAGATATCGACCATCATGCCGAGGCGGTTCATCTCATGCACGACATCTTTACCGAAGGGGGTGAGGCCGTTGTGGTGGGCAATCTTGGGATCGTCTACGTCGCCCTGGGAGTCGGCCCAGGTATTGGTGTTGAAGTGGGTGAGGGTCATGTAGCGGACGCCGAGAGCATAGAAGTCGCGTAGGAGGCGGAGGGAATCCTCAATGGCGTGACCGCCTTCAATGCCCATGAGTGCAGCGATCTTGTGCTGCGCGTGGGCGTTCTCGATATCGGCGGCGGTGGTGGCGAAGACGAAGTCGTTGGGGTGCGCGGCGATGATGTCGGTGCGGGTGGTGTCGATCATCTGCAGGGCGCGGTTCGCGGAGTTGTTGTCCTTGACGTAGTTCGCACCGACGTAAACGGCGAAGAACTCGGCACCGAGGACGCCTTTCATGCGAGGCAGGTCGGTCTGGCCGGATTTATTGGGCTTAGCGATGTCGTAGCCAGTGACGGTGAGGGAGGTGACGTCGTCATGGGTGTCGATGAGGATGGCTTCGCGGGTGATGCGATCGACCTGCTCCTGAGTGACGGGTTTGCTGGGAGGGGTGCGGGTTTGGGCTCCGGCCTGGGTGTTGAGTGCAATGGCTACTAGGGGAAGGGTGGCGAAGGCGAGGAGATGAGACGGTCGTTGCATGTGTAACCTTTCTGGTGGCTTGTAGAGAACCGAGGGCTTGCTGGAAACGAACGGCCCCGGCAGAATGAACTGCCGGGGCCTGAATCGATGCTGCGGGTGGGTTAGGAGAGGCGCGGAAAGACGCTGCTCTCGAAGGGATTCTCCGGGGTGTAGAGAGAGGCCTTGACGGGGGTGTCCATCACTTCCTTGAAGGCAGTGCGGAACTTGGCCATGTCCTCTTTGGTGCCGACGGAGATGCGGACGACGTTGGGCCAGATGGACCAGGTGCGTCCGATGATGACCTTCTTCTGCGCCATGGCTGCCATGACCTGACGACCATTGCGGCCGGTATCGATCATGAAGCAGTTGGACTGCGAGCCAGGGATGACCTTGTAGTTGTTCGCAGCGAGAAACTTGAGAGTTTCGGTGCGGGCTTCGCCGATGTAGGCCTTGCGCGTGGGAACGAGGGAGGCATCTTCAAGCGAGACACGGGCCGCAATGGAGGAGGTGATGGCCATGGGGTTCTGGCCGCAATCCTCGAGCTTCTTGAGCGTATCCGGGTGGCCGACTGCGAGGCCTGCGCGGATGCCTGCCATGCCGTAAACCTTGGAGAAGGTGCGGAGGACGATGATGTCTTTGCGGTTGCAGACCTGATCGACGACGGTCTTGGCATCGGAGAGATGGATGTAGGCTTCGTCGACGAGGAGGAGGGTATTCTTTGGTTTGTTATCGAGCAGCCATAGGATGTCTTCGCGCGAGGTAATCGTGCCAGTTGGATTGTTGGGATTACAGATGTAGATGACGCCGGCGTCGGGCGAAGCAGCGGCCATTGCTTTGACGTCGTGCGCGTAGGTGCTGGTGAGCTTGGTCTGGATGGTCTTGGCGCCGGCGATCTCAGCAGCACGGCCAGCGGCCTCGTAGGTGGGGTTGGCAGCGACGAGTGGCTTGCCGGGTGCCGTGAACTTGAGGACGGTGTAGTGGAGGGGCTCGCTGGAGCCGCCGTATACGGCAACGTTTTCGGGTGCGATGTCGTTTTGCTTGGCGAAGACTTCCATGAGGGTCATCATCTCGAGGAAGTCATAACGTCCGCCCTTCGCGGCGACCGAAGCAATTGCGGCGCGGGCTGCCTCGCAGGGGCCGAGGGGGTTTTCATTGGCGTTGATGAGGACTGCGTCCTTGGGCATGGACATCATCATCTGCTTCATCATCTCCATCTGAGACGGAGGCTTGGGCATAGACTTGGTGGGTTGCTGGGCAGCGAAGGCGAAGTTCGCTTCCGAGAGGATGGGCATGGAGGCGGCAGCGATGCCGGCCATGCGCATGAAAGAGCGGCGAGAGACGGGAGACGTTTCGTTGGGCAGGTACATGAGTGCTCCTTAGAGGTCGTACTGGATGCAAAGAGGAGTTACTGGAACTTAAAACTCCGGATGGGAAGCGACGTTCCACAGGCCGGGGCTGAGGATGTTTTGGTTACAGCTTGCGATAACTGTAACTGAAAAAAAGTGGATTTGGTGGGCAATTTGAAGGAATTGTGGAGTAAGTCGTTGGGGAATATGGTTTGACGGGTGGGGTACTTTGCAACGAATAAGCGGCAGGTAGAGGAGCAGGAGCGGTCCAGTGTGGTGAACTTTTTTGTTGACACGCTGTTCACACTTCGTTAGGCTGACGTCATTACCGAAAACGCTATTTTTCACGTCAGTAAGGCCTAGACGTACCCAATGGGTCTTGAAACAGAAGTGTACATAGCTACAACTGGACCCCCAGTTTGATCCAGTTGCTGAACCGGCACCCGCCGTTTATTTGGTTGAATTTGCTTTCGCCTTGACTCCGTCAACGTCGCCGGAGAGCAGATTAAAAGAATCACAGACAGATTAGAAACTCAGGCTATTTTTTGTAACTCCTTCTAAAGGATGGCGGACACGTGTTTCTGCCTCTTGGCCTAGCTTGCCCTTGTGGCGACCGTGCCTTTGTTGCGCCTGAAAGCAGTCTGCGCTCTCTAGTTTTAATACAGCCACTTACACCTGAGGACGAAGCAGTTGTGTCTCTTCAACGGTGCATTTGGAACTATCAACGACGGTTTATTTTTTTGCTGGAGGCTTACGTGATCGTACTTATGAAGAAGTTCCACAGTCTGTTGCTGGTGCTAGCGATGCTGACGCTGGCAGTTGGCGCGAATGCGCAGTCTAACTACGGCGCTATCCGCGGTATTGTGACGGATAGTCAAGGTGCAACGGTTTCAAATGCGTCGGTATCGTTGGTTTCTGATTCGACGAAACTTGCGCGTACGACTGTGAGCAACGGGTCGGGCGAATACTCATTCAGCGCTGTGGATCCTGGTACCTACAGCGTGTTGGTCGCCTCTACCGGCTTTAAGAAGTCGGAGAGCAAAGGGATTCGGGTTGACTCCGGTAACACGATTGCGATCGACGTAAAACTGGCGCTTGGCTCAGCCGAGCAGACAGTAGAAGTGACGTCAGCAGAGCCGGTGGTCGATGGCGGTACATCGTACGGCGGACAGCTTATCGACTCACAGAAGCTGCAGAATCTACCGAATCCGGGACGTAACCCGTTCCTGTTTTCCAAGCTGGACAACAACGTCACGGCAGTGGGCGATCCCCGCTTTGTGCGTTTTCAAGACCAGAGCGGATCGTCCACCATCTCGATTGCCGGCGGACCTTTGAGCTCGAACAACTACTCGGTTGACGGTATTCCGATCACCGACTTTAGCAACCGCGCAGTCATCATTCCTTCGCTTGAGTCAGTGCAGGAAGTCAAGGTCCAGCAGAATACGTATGATGCCGAGATCGGCCGTACGAGCGGCGGTATGTTCAACACAACACTGCGGTCCGGCTCCAGCACACTGCATGGTGTTTTGCAGGGTGAGACGCGCCAGACGAACTGGGGTGCGAATCTGTTCTTCAACAATCGCACTGCATACAAGGACCCTGTCACTGGTGTAACGCAGGCTACCACGCCGCGCGGCGCAGCTGAGTTCTACAGTTACGTTGGTTCGTTGGGCGGCCCAATTCCGCTGCCGAAGTTCTTGGGCGGCAAGGATAAGACGTTCTTCTGGATTACAGAAGAAGGTTACCGCCAGCGTTCGCCCCTTACGGCCGCCAACTCGTTTATCGTTCCGTCGCCGCTGCAGTTGACGGGCGATTTCTCTGAAATTGGCACGGTTACCGGTACTACTTGCGCGGGTCGCTGCATCAAGGATCCTCTCACTGGAAACTACTTTGCAGGAAATATTATTCCTGCCAGCCGCATCAACCCGATCGGCCAGGCGATTCTAAACACCTATCCGAAGCAGAACGCAGCCTACACCGGCTACGGCTCTTTCAACTTCAATGGCGGCGACACGCTGGGCGACCGTGCCGATGAGTTTATCGGCAAGCTGGACCACCAGTTCGGTACACGTTGGAATACTGACGTGTATTACATGCACTACGGATCAAAGGAGCCGGGCGGTAATGCGTTACAGAACTTTGCCGGTAGCTCCTCTTCTTACCTGCTCTATCGCAAAGTTGACGCGTTCGGTATCCAGAACACGATTACGATCAATCCGACAACCGTTGCGACGATTGGTTTCGGCTTCAATCGTTTCCCGAATGACACGCAGGACATCTCGAAGGGCTTCAACCAGGCGTCGCTTGGTTTCCCGACGAACTATGTTTCTGCACTCTCTAAAACTGGTTTCCCTGCAATTACGGGTGACGCTGGTCTGTCCAGTGAAGGTACGTCGAACTCTGGTCCGGCGGTTTACTTTTCACGCAACTTCGTCGTAGGTGTTGCAAAGAGCCTGGGCAAGCACAACGTAAAGGCCGGGTATGTCTTCCGCGCCATCAGCCTTACCTTTACCAGCTTGAGCAGCACGAGCGGTGCGTTCACCTTTGATAGCTCGCTGACTGGGGCTACGCCGGCATCCGTACTATTGGGTGTTCCCTTGACTGGATCGCTGATCGTACCGACGAAGCTGGCCATCACGACCGGCTACAACGCGTTCTATCTGCAGGACGACTGGCGTGCAACGTCGAAGCTGACCTTCAACGTCGGTGTTCGTTACGAGCATGAGCCTGGTGTGCACGAGCGTAACAACCGCTACTCGGTTGGATTCGACCGCACGGCGTCCTACACGGTTGCGAATTCCTCTGTATCTGCTGTGGGCGGCGTAGAGTTTGCCGGTCAAAGCGGCTACTCGACGACGACCGGTCAGGTACCGAACAAGGTCTCGCCTCGCGCTGGTTTTGCTTACGCGATTACTCCTAAGACTGTTGTTCGTGGCGGTTATGGATTGTTCTATCAACCCCTCGTGTACAGCGGCTCTGCTGCTTTGGCTCCTGGGTACGTGTTGACGAACACTATTCCCTCGCAGAGCATTCCTGCGACGATCACCTTGAGCAATCCATTCCCAACTCTGAGCACGACGCCTACCGGCAACTCGCTCGGGCTAAGCACCAGCATCGGCAGCTCGCTGACGGTGATCGACCAGAATCGCAAGGCCCCTCTGTATCAGTCTTACTCTGCTGATATTCAGCAGGAGCTGCCGTATGGATTCGCTGTGAAGGTCGCCTACGTTGGCGGCCATGCACGGAACCAGCCGAACAGCCTCAACATCAACCAGCTGGCTGACAGCTTCTACGCCCAAGGAAATACTGCACTCACAACAAAGGTGCCGTTCAAGTATGCAAGCACCGGCGCATGGAGCAGCGCAACCCAGACCGTCAGCCAGACGCTTCGTCCGTTCCCCCAGTTCACCAGCATCTCCGACTCGGTTAGCGATGGAGTGAACAACTACAACTCGCTGGCTGTGAAGGTTCAGAAGCGGTTTAGCAAGGGCCTCACTGTACTCGCAGCATTCACATGGGCTTCTAACTGGGACAACCTGTGGGGCGCTGGCAGCACTCTGAACCCTGGCAACAACGGCCCTCAGGACATCTACAATCTGGCTCCTGAGTATTCGCGCTCGGTCAACGACATTCCCAAGCGCGAGTCGATTGCTGTGACCTATGAGCTGCCGTTTGGCCATGGCAAGCAGTTCCTGGGCGGTGCAAATCGCTGGCTTGATCTGGCTGTGGGCGGTTGGAAGTTCAACGACATCATGATCATTCAGGATGGCGCCCCGCTTCCGATTACGCAGGCGACTAACACTAACTCTGCATTTGGTAACGGTACAACTCGTCCGACCAAGGTTGCCGGTACTTCGGCCTGCTACTCGGGTAGCCCTGAAGGACGTCTAAACTCTTACTTCAATGCAGCGGCCTTCACCGCTACTCCGGCAACCAGCTATGGCAACCAGGCACGCACAAGCAATTGCTACGGACCTGGCTACCTTAACTCCGACCTCTCGCTCAATAAGGATTTCAAGTTGACAGAGCGGGTAGGTGCTGAGTTCCGCGCAGAAGCATTGAATGCCTTCAACACGCCTCAGTTCAACGGACCTACTTTGGCTGTAGACAACTCCAGCGCCGGTAAGATTACAGGTACGCTTGGCTTCCCACGGTTGATTCAGTTGGGCGCTCGGCTTCACTTCTGACCACTCACTAGCAGGGCAGCGGGGCGCGGAGATTCTTCCGCGTCCCGCTTTTTATTGGATGGAACGGTTCGTCTGGCGATTGCTGGGCGAGCCGTCGTGTTTTAGGTGGTGTGAGTTCAGTTGATGGGTAGCTTGTGCTGCGGCGGTTATGATAGAACTGCGAGCTATGGTCTAACCACTTGGGCGCTGTCTGGGTGGGGGGACACACATTTAGAAAGAGCGGTGCCTGGGCGCCGAAGGATGACTGAGATGGCTGAAGCTACTTGCGATATTGGGTTGATTGGGTTGGCGGTGATGGGGCAGAACCTGGTGCTGAACATGAACGACCATGGGTACAAGGTCGCGGTGTTCAACCGGACTGTCTCGAAGGTGGATGACTTTTTGAATGATGAGGCGAAGGGGACGCTGGTGGTGGGGGCGCACTCGGTGGAGGAGATGTGTGGGCTGCTGAAGACCCCGCGGCGGGTGATGATTATGGTGAAAGCGGGCGACGTGGTCGATCAGACGATTGAGCATGTGCTGCCGTTCCTGGAGAAGGGCGACATCATTATTGATGGCGGTAACTCGCTGTTTACGGACTCCAACCGGCGGACGAAGGACCTGGCTGCGAAGGGGATTTTGTTTATCGGGACCGGGGTGTCGGGGGGTGAGGAGGGTGCGCGGTTCGGCCCGTCGATTATGCCGGGTGGTAACCCGGAGGCGTGGCCGCATGTGAAAGAGATCTTCCAAGCCATCTCGGCGAAGGTGGAGGATGGGACGCCTTGCTGCGACTGGGTTGGTGAAGATGGAGCCGGCCACTACGTGAAGATGGTGCATAACGGCATCGAGTATGGCGATATGCAGTTGATCGGCGAGGCGTACCAGTTGCTGAAAGACGGGCTGGGACTGACGCCGGACGAGTTTGCCGAAGTATTTACGGAGTGGAACAAGGGCGAGCTGGACAGCTTCCTGATCGAGATCTCGGCGACTATCTTTGCCAAGAAGGATGAGGACGGCTCTCCGTTGCTGGACAAGATTCTGGATACAGCGGGGCAGAAGGGTACGGGTAAGTGGACGGCTATCTCTGCGCTGGATCTCGGGATGCCTGTAACTCTGATCGGCGAGAGCGTGTTTGCACGTTGCCTCTCGGCGTTGAAGGATGAGCGGGTGGCTGCGGCGAAGATTCTGACCGGGCCGAAGAAGGTGTTGACGATCTCCGAGAAGAAGGCGTTTATCGAGGACGTTCGCCGGGCACTTTACTGCTCCAAGATGATCAGCTACGCGCAGGGCTACATGCTGTTACGGGCGGCGGAAAAAGAGCAGGGTTGGAACCTGAACATGGGCGGCGTGGCGTTGATGTGGCGCGGCGGCTGCATCATTCGCAGCGCGTTCCTGGGCGACATCAAGGCTGCGTTCGATAAGAATCCGAAGCTGCAGAATCTGTTGATGGATGACTTCTTCTCGAGTGCGCTGAACAAGTACCAGATGTCGTGGCGCAAGGCTGTGATCCATGCGATCGAGATTGGGGTGCCGATGCCGGCGTTCTCGACGGCGCTGTCGTTCTACGATGGCTACCGGACGGAGCGGCTGCCGGCGAACCTGTTGCAGGCGCAGCGGGACTTCTTCGGTGCGCATACGTATGAGCGGGTCGACAAGCCGCGCGGCGAGTTCTTCCATACGAACTGGACCGGGCGGGGCGGACGGGTTTCTTCTTCGACCTATAACGCTTAGAGGATTTGCAGGGCAGGGAGGGGCCGGGAGCAGAGACGCTTTCGGCCTCTTCTTTTGGCGGTTGGTTGTTTGCTGCTGTGGCTTGCAGGTCTGGGAGGATGTAGGGGTCTTCTTTTTCGGTTGGCTCTGGTCCTATGAGTTTGAGGAGTCTTCCTACGACGGTGAGTTCTTCTGGTTGGATTTCGCAGGTT